>NZ_JAYMYJ010000010.1:0-4669 GCF_035668035.1 Candidatus Thiothrix phosphatis
TACTTGTCTCGCCAGCACCTGAAGCGACCAAGACCCCGAAACACATATAGAGCCACTTAGAATATTTAGTACAGTCAGCGCAGACAGAAGACCATACGGTTTTATGCGCCTCATAGCGTTTCATGATTGTACTAAAAGTTGTAACAAAATAATTCTTGTATCTCTTAAGATATTTAGTACAATGGTTACATGATTTGAGACACTTTTAATACGACATGGCACACATGCCACAAACAAGGGGCAATCAGCATGAAAATCGGATATGCAAGGGTAAGCACCACAGGCCAGGACTACGAAACTCAGCTCACCAAATTGCAGGCAGAGGGCTGTGAAAAGATTTTCTCCGAAAAGCAGTCTGGCAAGTCAGCAGACAACCGGGCAGAACTGCAACGGGCGCTAGAGTTTTGCCGTGATGGTGACGTGCTGGTGATTACCAAGCTTGACCGGCTTGCCCGCAGCATGGGCGACCTTTGGGCGATTGTCCGTAACCTGGAAAGCAAAGGGGTAGGGTTCAAGGTGCTGGATCAGGCAGGCATGGACACCACCACCCCGACCGGCAAGCTGATGTTCAATATCTTGGGGAGCATTGCCGAGTTTGAGCGCGACCTTATCAACGCTAGGACAGCAGAGGGCAGGCAGGCAGCCAAGGCTAAGGGCGTGAAGTTCGGACGGAAAGAGAAGCTCACCAGTGAACAAGTGGAAGCCCTGCAAGCTGATGTGAAGGTGGGCATCCTCAGTATGCAGGCCATCGGCGACAAGTACGGCATTGCGCGGAACAGCGTTTACCGACTGGCGGGAAGTAAGGACACTGCATAAGAACCCATTGGGTAAGTGAATGCCGAGGAGCCGGGAGAGATACCCGGCTTTTTTGTGCCTGCCTGATTTGTTGTAATTGTTGTAACTATGTTGTAAGAGAATTACAACGCATCAAAGCTAGGCTGTATAAGGATTAGAGGTGTATATATTGTTGTTGTTGTAATTGTTGTAACTTTTTTCTTTCTTCTGCATTCGCCAGAAATCTGGTTAATTTTTAGTCCGGTACTGATTACGGTATCCGCCACGGGCTGAAAAGGTTAAGCCTTTTGGTAACAGGCTAATAGCGGGTTTAACCTATCCCCTTCACCGGCACACTTCATCCTTCCCCATCCCCTTGTTCTTGACAGGCTGTCAAGCAGCCGTGTCATTAGGGCAGGCTTCCCCGGATTATAAAATTACCCGCAAACTGGGTATTCCCCGGATGCAACAAAACATTCGACAGAATAAGGTTGGCATCATTATTCGGGCCACTCTGGATGGTTTTCCCATCCATATCTCAGTACAGGACATAACCATCACTGATAGCCACAGTCGAAGGGCACAACAATGTCCGTAGCCGATCCCACATCTGGGGTTGCAGCGTTTGTTTCATGCAAAGGTTTTGCAGGAGGCTCATTATGGGTTTCAGGGTCTTGGCAAAAAGTCCGCCGAATACAATGATAGTTAAACCTTCATTATCAATGGGATATACTTGTCTCGCCAGCACCTGAAGCGACCAAGACCCCGAAACACATATAGAGCCATGGCCGGAATATCTGGCCTTGGCTTGATAAGGAGAGACATATGAAAACATTGGCTATTATCGGTGCATCAGCGGGGGCAGGGCTGGAGTGTGTGCGTATTGCATTGGAACGTGGTCATCAGGTCACTACCTTGTCACGCTCCGTTGTCAGTCTGCCTGCCCATTCCAGACTCAACGCCATTCAGGGCAGCGCCACCAAACTGGACGACTTGCAACGTGCGTGCACAGGTGCTGATGCGGTTTTGATAACGCTGGGCACTGGCATGGATCGTAAGCCGACCACACTCTACACCGATTTCGGCCAAGCCCTGCTGCAAATGCAGGAGAGATTGGGAGCAACTCCCATCCAGATACTGACTGGGTTTGGTGCGGGCGATAGCGCTGCGTACCAGGGGGTAATTGCCAAAATGCTGTTCCGTCTGCTTCTGAAGGCAGTGTTGACAACAAAACTGAACTGGAGCGCATGGTGGAAAGCAGCCGTTTGAACTGGAGTCTGGTGCGCCCCGGATTGTTAACCAATGGTGCTTCCGATACCATGCCCCGGATACAAACTACCTATCACTCTGGTATGAAAGTGGGTAGCGTCAGCCGTAAAGCGGTTGCGCGGTTTATGGTGGAACAGGCAGAGAATCCGGGTTTTCTACATCAGAAACCTGCCCTCTCCGCACCTTGAGGGCAAAGAGAAATTTTGCGGACAAGACTACTTCTTGCGTTGTTTGGGCTTGCCGGTCGGTTTTGGTTTGTTATTTGCTCCCATCTGTGGCCTCGGCGGCAAGCCAGTATGCTGCGTCAGCATCTTCTTCCCAGCCTGTTGTTTGTTCAATGGCTGAGGAATGCAGTAAGGTGAACTGCCCAACGTGTGTAGATAGCCATGCTGATAAGGGGAGGTTGGGAGGGGCTTCTTCAAGTGGCATCATTTGAATAATTGTATATACGATTTTCTATGTTAAGTATATACTTTCGCTATTGCTTACTAACACAACAGTGAGGCAGTCATGGCAACCGCACGAGTCTTCAAAAGTGGTAACTCACAGGCAGTCCGTATCCCCCGCGAGTTCATGCTGGATGTAAACGAAGTCGAGATATTCCGCCGTGGCGATGAGTTGGTATTACGTCAGCCGCGCCGTACCTTGCAGGCGGCTTTTGACTTGCTGGCAAGCATGCCGGTGGATTTCATGCAGGATGGGCGTAATGACTCTGTTCCGCAGGAACGCGAAGCATGGATTTGACTTGGCTGCTGGATACCAATATCTGCATTTACATTGCCAAACACCGCCCACCGGAAGTTGCCCGCCGTTTTGCCGAACTGGAAGTAGGTCAGGTCGGTATGTCAGTGGTGACTTACGGCGAACTGCATAATGGTGCAATGAAAAGCCAACAGCGTGAAATAGCGCTGGATAAACTGGAAGGTTTGACCGGGCTGATCCCTGTCCTGCCAATGGCGGAAAGCGTGGGGCAACAGTACGGCAAAATCCGCAGTCATCTGGAGCAGTCAGGTACACCTATTGGTAATAATGATGGCTCTATATGTGTTTCGGGGTCTTGGTCGCTTCAGGTGCTGGCGAGACAAGTATATCCCATTGATAATGAAGGTTTAACTATCATTGTCTTCGGCGGACTTTTTGCCAAGACCCTGAAACCCATAATGAGCCTTCTAAGTTATAGTACAAACAAAAAACGAACATAGCGGGCATAAAAAACCGGGTCAATGCCCGGTCGTGGTGGTCGGCCTGCGGCTTCGGAACTCGGCAAGGCAGATATGCCACGCTTGCCACTCGGCCTGCTGGCGGGGTAACCCGCTGTCGTGTTCCATGATTGCGGCTCGCTCCTCGAATGCTTCAAGCCACACATCCGGCTCGATGCCGTGGGGGATTGCCGCGCGCTGGTCGATTGGTTTGCTCATGATGCCCTTCCCCTCTGTTCAAGTAGCCACTGGGTTGCAAGCAAGCTTGCCTGACTGCCGTTGTGCTTGTCCGGGTGGCAAAGGTGGATAAGGCGTTTCAGCATGTCCGCCGGGATTGCCGCGCCAGTGTTGCCGGTCACTGCCGGTGTGGGCTGGTTTCCGTTGGCCTTGTCGTATAGCCATTGGGGAACAGAGAGGCGCAACCACTCCCCTTTTGCCGGGTAGCCTTCCAGGATCGTGCTGTATTTGCGGGAGTACCACGCCTCGGCTCCGGTGCTGCCATCTTCCAGCAGGATCGACTTGTTTGTGACGGCTTGAACGTGGCCGGTGACTGTTACGGCATTCATCACGCCACCAGCCTTAGCAGCTTGCCTTTGCTGTTGCCCGTCGCGTCGAACTCCTCAGACTCGCCCACAATGCCCTTTTGGATCAGCCTGTTGATTGTCTGGCTTATCGCCGCCGATGGCTTCACGGCCTCGCTGAACGGCTTGTGCCGGTGGCGGGCTTGCTGTACCTGCCGACGTGTTGCAGATTTCTTCTCGCCAAGGTAGGCAATAACGCAATCCTCTTCCGCATCCGTGCCGACCACGCCAATTGTGAACAGCAAGCTCAGCGTGTAGTCCAGCATGTCTTCCATGATACCGATAGCCGCTTCAATAAATCGGGAATCAATCAACCCAATGGGGCATTCATACAGGCAAGCCAGCAGCGCCGCCAGCTTCATGATGTGCATGTCCACCTTGGACGCTACGCCGCGCATGGTGGCTGTGCTGTACTTGCCGCCGTCTGCGAGGTGCGGTTCAATTTCATTGCGGAACAAGTAGATTTTGTGCCAGTCGCTGGCACTGATCCGGTATGCAGGCAGGTCTTCAAAGTCCTGCGGCTGTTCAATCGCCAGTTTCGCCACCGCGCCCACAATGCGGTTATAAACGTTCTGGCTGTATTCCTGCGGGTAGTGCTGCCGGGTGTGGTCGCGTGTCCCCTGCTGTGTCGGCTCGTTTATCATCAGGAAACGTTCAGCCATGCCGGTATTCTCCGACTTTGCAAGGATCGTCTCGATTGCTGCCGGTTGCGCAAAGCAGGTGATGGAACCGACAACATTTCCCGTGTAGGTTTTTCTGCCAACGCTGGAACGGCTGCTGGAATGATATTCCCAGGGCGACCGCATATAAATTCTCACGCAAATAAGACCTTGGCGCGGTAGGCAT
>NZ_JAYMYJ010000011.1:0-30126 GCF_035668035.1 Candidatus Thiothrix phosphatis
CATGAGCGGCATGTCTGGCATGGGCGGCATGAGCGGCATGTCTGGCATGGGCGGCCAAACCTGGACACCACCAGCCAATTAATCCAGGTCAAATGTCACCTGAAAGCAAGTGATCAGACAATACTGATCAAAAACATGTTGCAGGCAGTTTTCTGCCTGCAACAGCGGTCAGACATAGGGAGCAGAATTCATGAATTCAGCAGGCAAGGACAAATGGTGGGTTGGAGTTGCCGCCATTATTGTGGCGATGGTTGTAGGGTTAGGCGCGAATGCCATGTTAGGTTCAAGCAGTGCGCCGACTTCTGCCCCAGATAAACCTGCCACGAGCACTGCAACAGCGTCCAATGCGCCAACCACACCTACAGCCAATAATGCATCTCCCCAACAAACCAACGGGGAAGCAGTCAATACGGTTACAACAAGCGCGGGTGCACCTCAGCAAACCAGTGGAGAGCAAACCACTGCGGCTGCAACAAGCCCAGACGCGCCCCAACAAACCACTGAAGCACAAACCAGCGCAAGCAACACAACAACCATCACCACCGACTATGAGCGTGCCCGCTGGAACCCCATTCATTTCAAGCCCGGCATCGACAAGGCGACGGATGCAGATTGCCTCAAATGCCATCAGGAAGTCTTGGATGATAAAGTTCGCGAGGTATCTCCTGCCGGTGTAAAAACAGCTAATACGCTGGCTTGGTATCAGACATTGGACACTTATGAAGGTCCGCAGATGACATTCCATCAGCGCCACCTGACCGGCCCGCTCATCAAAAAAGTCGCCAACATGAGCTGCACCACCTGTCACCAAGGCAATAATCCACGCGACGAGACGAATAATACCGCAGCGGACACCCCTACAGGCATGACCATGCGCAAGATGGCCGACCCCAACGTATGCCTGATGTGCCATGGCCAGTTCCCTTACCAGAACATGGGGTTGCCGGGCCCTTGGCATGATAGCGGTGCCGCCTTCCAGAATAACTGCCTGCTGTGCCACGCAGCCATCCGCACCAACCGGCACAAGGTCAATTTCCTGAAAGCAGACGCCATCGAGAAGGAAGGCGCGGCTAACAGCGACACCTGCTTCGGTTGTCATGGCGGCCGGGCATGGTACCGCATCAGCTTCCCCTATCCTCGCCATTCCTGGCCAGGCATGGGCGCAACCGCCCCGGACTGGGCGAAAGACCGCCCCACTGAATCTGACCTGCGCTTCCTGATTCAAGACGCAGCCGCACCCACTACCCCCGCGCAAGCCACAGCACAAGGGAGCAAGCCATGAGCGGACAAGACTGGAAAGACAAACTGAAGTCATCGCTGAAAATGGATCGGCGCAACTTCCTCAAAACCACGGCGCTGGGTTCTGCTGCGGTCGCAGCGGGCGGCCTGACGCTCAAGCCGAAGGAAGCCAAAGCCTTCGCCTATGAGCCTTACCCGCGTGACAATGACCTGCAAACTGTGGTGACCAGTTGCGCCCACAACTGCGGCTCCCGCCACATGCTGGTGGCGCATAAGAAGGGTGACGTGATCGTGCGCCTGTCCACTGACGATGGCCGCTACCAAAAAGACGGCCAGTTCGGCAAGGACACCTTCGAAGAGCCGCAAGTGCGTGCCTGCTTGCGTGGCCGCTCCTACCGCGCCCGCCTGTATTCGCAAGAGCGCCTGCTGTACCCGATGGTGCGCACCGGCGCACGCGGCGAAGGCAAGTTCAAGCGCGCCTCGTGGGATGCTGCACTGGATTTGGTGGCGGAAAAGATGGAGATGCTGAAGGCCAAATACGGCCCCACCGCCCTGCTCGACCAGAGTTATGCAGGCGCCTCCTACGGCGTATTGCACAAATCTGACCAGATCGAAGGCTTGTTGGGCCGTTTCCTTGGCATGTATGGCTGCCGCACCAGCTCTTGGTCGGTGCCGTCCTATGAAGGGACAAAATTCAGCTCACGCATCACCTACGGCACCATCCAGGATGGCAACGAAGACGATGCCTTCGCCTATTCCAAACTGATCATCATGTGGGGATGGAACCCGGCCTACACCTTCCACGGCGGCAACACCTTCTACTACATGCGGCTGGCAAAACAGCAAGGCTGCAAGTTCGTCCTGATCGACCCACAATACACCGACTCGGCGTCGGCGTATGACGCTTGGTGGATTCCGATCCGCCCCAATACCGACGCGGCGATGATGGCGGGGATGGCGCACTATATTTTCGTCAATAACCTGCATGACCAGAACTTCATCAACAAGTTCGTCCAGGGCATGGATGAAGGCACTATGCCGGAGTGGGCCAAAGGTCAGGAAAACTTCAAGGATTACATCCTTGGCAAGTACGACAACACCCCGAAAACACCGGAGTGGGCGGCGGAAATCTGCGGCGTCTCCGCAGAAGACATCAAGAAACTGGCCGACATGTACGCCCGCACCAAACCAGCGGCACTGAAGGCTTCTTGGGCACCAGGGCGTAACGCCTACGGCGAACAGTACAACCGCATGGCAGCGGCGTTGCAGGCCATGACTGGCAACATCGGTGTGCTCGGCGGCTGTGCGGAAGGCATCGGCAAGGCATGGCATGCTGAAGGCGTGGCCTACCCTTATGATGAATTCGCCAACGTCTTTTACGCCTCCATCAAATCCGACCTGTGGGCACACTGCGTGCTCAACTATCCAACTGTGAAACGGGAAGAAATCGGCCTGTGGCCAGATGGACGCTCTGGCGATGGCGTGATTCCCAACATTCGCGGAATTTTCTGGCAAGGCTCTGACTGGTTTAACCAGCTCACCAACATCAACAAGGAAATCCAGGCCATCAACAAGCTGGATTTGGTTGTGTGCAATGACTCCACCATCACCCCATCCGGCCTGTATGCGGATGTGCTGTTTCCGGTGGCGACCCACTTCGAGCGCCATGACGTCGCCTTGCCGTGGTACAAGGGGCATTATTACATCCATCGCCCCAAAGTCATCGAACCGTTAGGGGAAAGCAAAACCGACCTGCAAATCTACACCGAACTGGCCTACCGGCTGGGCGGTGCAGATTTTGGCAGGCGTTATAACCCCAAAGCCACCCGTGATTATTTCCAGAATAATGACGCGGTGGACAATGCCTACCTACAGGAATGGTGGGAAAGCAAAGTGATGCATCACCAACAGGTGGAAATGTCCTGGGAAGAGTTCCAGCAGCACGGCGTCTACAAATTCAAGCTGCCGCGCCCGCATGTCGCCTTCCAGGACAACGTGGAAAAAGGTGTGCCTTGGGAGACCCCTTCCGGCAGGATCGAAATCTTTTCCACCACCCTGGCGAAGTATGACGACTGGACTAAAACGGCATATGGCCATGAAATCCCCGCCATCCCCAAATGGATCACACCATGGGAATACCTTGGCGACAAGGAAAAGACCGCCACACACCCGTTCCACCTGATTTCACCGCATCCACGCTGGCGTACCCACTCGATTTTCAACAACATCGGCTGGCTGCGTGAAACCTATGAACAAGAAGTCACCATCAATGCCTCCGACGCCAAAAAGCTCGGCATCAAAACCGGCGATACGGTGGAAGTGTTCAATGAACGCGGCAAGGTGGTTGTCCCCGCTTATGTGACAGAGCGTTGTATGCCAGGCGTGCTGGTGCTGCATGAAGGCGCATGGCTAGACCTGGATGAAAACGGCATCGACCGTTCAGGCAACCCCGATGTGTTGACGCTGGACAACCCCAGTCCGGCAGGCGCTTTCGCCTACAACACCGTACTGTGCAACATTCAAAAAACCGACCTTGAACACAAGGCGGGCTGGGACCAACTGTCCACCGCCCGTAGCCATGTGTTCCGGCGCGACCTGTAATTCCCGGAGGAGGACTTTCCATGGCAAACGAAAATGCTGAAAAGGACAAGGGAGCCATCAAAGAGGCCATCAAGCGCCGCAAGAAAGAGGTCTATACGCCGGTTGTCCCTGAACAGCAGTTTGGCTTCATCCACAACAACGTTGATTGCATCGGTTGCCGCGCCTGCGAAATCGCCTGCAAGGACAAGAACGGCCTGCCGCCAGGCCCGCGCTTCCGCCGCGTCATGTATGTGGAAGGCGGCACCTACCCTGAGGTCTACGCCTACAAGGTCAACATGTCCTGCAACCATTGCGCGGAGCCTGCCTGTCTGCCGACCTGCCCGACTGGCGCCATCTACAAGCGCAAACAGGATGGCATCGTCGACATCGACTCTAGCCTGTGCATTGGTTGCCGCCGTTGTGAAGCTGCTTGCCCATTCGGCGCGCCCCAGTTCATCCCTGAACAGAACATCGTCTCCAAATGCAATATGTGCGTGGATGAGATTGACGCCGGGCGCAGGCCGTATTGTGTGATGGCCTGCATGATGCGGGTGCTGGACATTGGCCCGATTGACCAGTTGCGCGCAGGCAAGTACCCGACCAAGGCGATGGTCCCGAGTGAAATGGACAAACTGGCACGGCAGGTCAAGAGCATGGCCAACCCAGACCTGACCAATCCATCCATCGTGTTTGTGGCGCATAGCCAAGGCATGGAGCAGCCGGTTGCACCAGCAGCCGTTCAGCAACAACCAGCAGCGGCCCCTGCCGCCGCTCCGGTAAAAGGAGGTGGCAATGGCTGAAGACACTGCTCTGATCCGTAGTTTCTGCCAGGGTGCGGGCGAAGATCTGCGCCTGCTGGCGGATTTGCATGCCAGCGAGCTGACTCCGGAACAAATGCGCGAATTGCAGGCATTGCAGTTTCCCGCTTTATTGGCGCTGGATATTCCGGAGCAGGATTTCCAGCTTGCCTCCCATGTGCTGCAAACCACCGTGCAGGAGTGGCCGCAAGAGCCGACAGCCCAAGTAGTGGATGCATTGGCCACCGATTTCGCCAGCATTTACCTCAATGGCAGCCTGCATGCGTTCCCCAGCGAATCGGTATGGCTGGACGACGAAGAGCTGACCTGCCAGCAACCCATGTTCGAGGTGCGCGAATACTACCAGCGCTATGGGCTGAACGCCCCGAACTGGCGGCGTATGGCTGACGACCATTTGGTGAACGAATTACTGTTTGTGGCGCATCTGCTGGAACAGGCATCTGACAGTCCAGCGCAGCAGCAGCCCCTGGTGGAAGCAGCAAGGTTCATGGATGAACATCTGCTGCGCTGGCTGTTGCCTTTTGGCAGGCGGGTGGCGCAACGCTGCTCCACGCCGTTTTACGCATCATTGGCGTTGCTGACCGCCCTGTATGCGGAACATATCCGTGACTTGCTGGCCGACATCCTGGAAACCCCCAGGGAAAGCCATGCAGCGATTGAAGCCCGGCTGAAGGCGCAACGGACTGCGGCAGCCACACCCCAGCCAATGCAATATTTTCCTGGCGTTGCGCCAAGCTGGTAAATCATGGGTTTGCGGACTGGATGGTTCAAACAACTGGCTCAAGAGTGGGTGGTTCCGGAAATTACCCCTGAACGCTGCGTCCATAGCCAATGTGAAGTCGCGGAGTGCACCCGCTGTGTGGAGGCCTGCCCACGCGACGCCTGGATTTTGGATGAAGACAGCCTGCAAATCGATACTGAACGTTGTGATGGCTGCGGCCTGTGTGTCGCCGCCTGCACCGAATCTGCGTTAGGACAATCCCTGCTACCGGCGATGCGCCTGCTGGACAGTAAGAAAACACTGCTGTTCGCCTGTGAAGCCAACGGGGAAGGGTATACAGGCGAAGGCGTGGTTCCCTGCTTGCATGCGCTGGACGCTAGCCTGCTGCTGGAGCATTACCTTGCCGGTTATCAACAGGTGTTGTCCTGTCGCGGAAATTGTGAGACCTGCCCCCGTCATGGGGGTGGGGATCCCTTCCGTGAACAACTTATACGGCTGAATTTGTTGCTGGCGAGCCGTGGGGCCGCCACCGTGCGGCATGCGCAGCTTTCCGCCCAAGCATGGGAAGAGCATAAAAAAGCTTCCCAAGTTGTCTATTTGCAAACAGGAAAGACAGAAGCCACCACCCGTCGCCAGTTTTTACATCAAGCCATTTCATTCGCCGTGGAAAAGGGCCTTAAACCAGCGGAAACCACCCCATCAGACCCGAAGGCTTCCCTACCCTGGCCGACAACCCTGCCTGCCCCTCCAGAAGGCGTGGCCGACAAGGTTCTCTACCCATTCGTGCCGGTTCTGGAAGCAACCCTTTGCAACGGTTGCGACGCCTGTGTGCAACTTTGCCCACACCAAGCATTGCAATTGGAAAAAACGGAAGCAGGCCAGGCGCGGGCTTACCGGATTCAGGCCGACCATTGCACCGGCTGCAATATTTGCAAGGATGCCTGCGACCAGCAAGCCATCCAGATTGAATTGATAAGTTGGTTCAAGGATGAGCAGGTCAAATTGGTCACGGCGAACTGCAAAGCGTGCGGCTGCCAGTTCCATTATCCCGTCAGTGACAATACTGTACAGCAACATTGCCGGATTTGCGCCCACACCAACCATCACCGCAACCTGTTCCAAGTCTATTGAAACCGGGACAGGGCTAAGGGCGCCCCCGGAACTTGCTGCCCCCAAACGCCGCCAGCATCCCACGCAAGATATTCATTTCGCTCACCGTCACCGCTGAACGCCCGAACAACCGCCGCAGCCGCCGCATCAGCAGGCGCGGGTTCGCCGGGTCAAGGAAACGCGCCTCAACCAGGGACTGTTCCAAATGCGTATAGAAACCTTCCATCGCATCGGCGCTAGCAAGCGCCTCTTCTGGTTCGTCTGGCTCAGGCAGTGGTCTGCGCACGGCCATGGCGCACTCATAAGCCAACACCTGAACCGCCATGGCGATGTTCAATGAAAGGTAGCCGAACGCCATAGGGATATGCGTCAAGGCGTTGCAATGCTCCAATTCCTCATTGGTCAGGCCGGTGCGTTCGCGCCCGAACACCAACGCCACATTCTGCGCAGGCAGGCGTTCCGCAATGCAGACACCACATTCATGCGAATCCAATTGCGGCCATTGCAGGGTGCGTTCGGAACGCGCGCTGGCACCGATCACATACTGGCAATCGGCCAGCGCTTCCGGCAGGGTGCGGACGATCTGCGCCTGCTCCACAATGTCATTGGCACCAGAGGCCAGCGCCCAGGTTTCCTGTGAATACGGCTTGCGCGGTGAAACCAACCGCAGATCCTTAATCCCCATGGTTTTCATCGCGCGTGCCGCTGAACCAATATTGCCTGGATGCGAGGTTTCCACCATAACGATGCGTAGGTTTTGCAGGGCAGGTGTGTACATACTCAAAGTTCGCCCAAATAAGCGGCTTGCACGGCGGGATCATCCGCCAGTGAGCGGGAATCCCCGTTGATCGTGATTTCACCGTGTTCCATGACGTAACCGCGCTGGCTGACGCCCAGCGCCAGACGCACGTTCTGTTCCACCAGCAAAATGGTGATGCCTTGTTGGGCGATGGTCTGGATGATGCCGTAAATGGTCTGCACCATGATTGGCGCAAGCCCCATGCTGGGTTCGTCCAGCATCAGCAGTTTCGGCTTGGACAGCATGGCGCGGGCGAGCGCGAGCATCTGCTGTTCGCCGCCGGAGAGCAGCCCCGCCTGTTGCTGGCAGCGTTCGGCCAAACGCGGCAGCAGGGTGTAAATTTCATCAATTTCGCGTTGCACAGCGGCATGGTCGGCACGGTTGTACGCGCCCATTTGCAAGTTTTCCAGCACCGTCATGCGGGTAAAAATGCCGCGCCCTTCCGGCACCAGCGCCAGATTCAACGCAGCAATCTGGAAGGCTGGCAGATTGTTGAGGCGCTTGCCGTCAAACGTGATGTCACCGGAAGCGGCGGGCAACAGGCCGCCCAGGGTCTTGAGCGTGGTGGTCTTGCCTGCGCCGTTCGCACCGATCAGGCAGACGGTTTCACCTTGCTGGACATCAAAGCTGACGCCCTTGACCGCGCGGATGCTGTCGTAATTGACACATAGGTTTTGCACGGAAAGCAGGCTCATGCGGCAACCTCCCCGCCCAGATAAGCGGCGATGACCTTGGGGTCGTGGCGCACTTCGTCAGGCGTACCCTCGGCGATTTTTTCGCCGTAATCCAGCACCACCATACGCTCACAGATGCCCATCACCAGTTTGACATCGTGCTCAATCAGCATCAGGGTCAAGCCTTCGTCACGCAGGCTGGTCATCAGGTCGCGCAGCGCGTTCTTTTCATTGGGGTTCATCCCGGCGGCGGGTTCATCCAGCGCCAGCAGTTTGGGTTCACTGGCCAGTGCACGGGCGATTTCCAACCGCCGCTGGTCGCCGTAGGAAAGGTTTTTCGCCAGCGCGTTGGCGTGCCTGCCGATGCCGACACGGTCGAGCAATTGCAGGGCGTAGGCGGCGCAAGCACGCTCTTCCTGGCGGTTATGTTGGGTGTGCAGCAACGCCGCCAGCACACCGGAGGTGGTGCGCGTGTGCCGTCCGACCATGACATTTTCCAGCGCGGTCATATTGTGGAACAGGCGGATGTTCTGGAAAGTGCGGGCAAACCCGGCCTTGAGTATCTGGTGCGGCTTGCGGCGGTACAGCGACACGCCATCCAGCTCAATCACGCCCGTGTCCGGCTGGTAGAGGCCGGTCAGCGCGTTGAACAGGGTGGTTTTGCCCGCACCGTTGGGGCCGATGACGCCGAAGATTTCACCTTTGCACACACTAAAGCTGACATCCGTCAGCGCCTTGATGCCGCCGAAATGTTTGGAGACGCGCTCCACACGCAACAGGGTGCTCATTCGCGTTCCTCCGCAAACTCCTGCCTGCGCTGTTTGGAAGGCAGCAAGCCAGTGGGACGGAACAGCATCATCAGCACCAGCGCAATCCCGAACAGCAACATGCGCAGGTCAGCGGGGTCAACGAACACCTGCCCGAACAGCGCCCGCTGCAAATCGCCGGTGTAGCGCAACGCCTCGGGAATCACGGTCAGCAGGATGGCGCCGAGGATGACGCCGGGAATATTGCCCATGCCGCCCAGCACGATCATGCACAGGATCATGATGGACTCCATCAAGTTGAAGCTTTCCGGGCTGACAAACCCCTGGAAGCTGGCGAACAGGCCGCCGCTCAAACCACCGAAAGCCGCACCCATGCCAAACGCCAGCAGCTTGATGTTGCGGGTGTTGATGCCCGCCGCCGCCGCCGCCATTTCATCCTCACGGATCGCCACCCATGCCCGCCCAATGCGGGAATTTTCCAGCCGCAGGCTGACGAACACCACCAGCGCCACGCACAGCAGGAACACGTAGTAATACATGTGCGGCGAGGAAATGCTCATTCCCAGCACATCCTGCGTTTTGCCCAACGAAAAGCCGCCAACCGTGATCGGGTCGATCAGGGTGATGCCTTGCGGGCCATTGGTGATGTTGACCGGCGCATTCAGGTTGTTGAGGAAAATGCGGATGATTTCGCCGAAACCCAGCGTCACAATGGCGAGATAATCGCCGCGCAGCCGCAAGGTCGGCGTCCCCAGCAACACGCCAAACATGGCGGCGAACATCGCCCCCAGCGGCAAAATGAGCCAGAACGGCAAATGCAAATCAAATTGCGGCGAAGACAGCAACGCCCAGCAATACGCGCCCACGGCGTAGAACGCCACATAGCCCAAATCCAGCAGCCCGGCGTAGCCGACCACGATATTCAACCCCAACGCCAGCATGATATACAACAGGGCGAAATCAATGATGCGCATCCACGATTTGCCAAGGCTGGCCTCGACCAGAAACGGCAGCAACACCAGCCCGGCCAGCAACAAAGCCGCCGTCAGCCATGCCTTGCCTTTCATTGCCTCAGGCACGTTCAACACTCTTACTCCCCAACAGGCCGGATGGTTTCAGCGTCAACACCAAGATCAACACCATGAACGCGAAAATGTCCTGATAGTTGCTGCCCAGGAACCCGCTGGTCAGGTCGCCGATATAACCTGCGCCCAGCGCCTCGATAATGCCCAGCAGAATGCCGCCCAGCATTGCCCCGGCAAGGTTGCCGATACCACCCAGCACAGCGGCGGAGAAGGCTTTCAGGCCCAATAAAAAGCCCATGTAATAATGGGCTTGTCCGTAATTGGCGCTGACCATCACGCCCGCCACCGCCGCCAGCGCCGAGCCGATCACGAAGGTGGCGGAAATGACCGCATTGACGTTGACCCCCATCAGTTGCGCCACCGCCGGTGCCTGCGCTGTCGCCCGCATTGCCCGTCCCAGCCGGGTGCGGTTCACCAGCGTGACCAACCCAGCCATGATTGCCACGGTCAGGATCAGGATGACGACTTGCACATCCGTAATCGACGCGCCCAGGAATTCATGCCGCCCCTGCGGGAGCAAGGCCGTCGGGAAAGCGATGTATTGCTTGCCCCAGACCAGCATCGCCACGTTCTGCAGGACAATGGAAAGGCCAATCGCGGTGATCAACGGCGCCAGCCGGGGCGCATGGCGCAGCGGGCGGTAAGCCACCCGCTCGATGCTGTAGCCGAGCAGCATGCACGACGGGATCGCCACCAGCAGGCCAGCCACCACAATCACCACGCCTGGCAAATCCGGTGCCACCCCGAACAACGCCCCGATCACCGCCAGCGCGATCATCGCACCCATCATGGTAATTTCGCCGTGGGCAAAGTTGATCAGCTCCATGATGCCGTACACCAGCGTGTAACCCAGCGCCACCAGCGCGTACACACTGCCCAGCACCAACCCATTCACCAATTGCTGTGCGAAAATATCCATGCAAAACCGCCTTACCTTGTTCCGTGCAGATTATTGCGGCTGGACTGTTTCCAGCGTTTCCCATTTGCCGCCCTGCACCTTGTACAACGTGATCGGGCCGGAAGTCAGGTCGCCTTTGGCGTCGAAACTGATTTTGCCAGTCACGCCTTCGTAATTGGTTTTGGCCAATTCCGGCAGGTATTTGGCAGGGTCAGTGGAATCTGCATGCTTCATCGCCTCCACCATCACGTAGGCCGCATCATAGGCATATGGCGCATACAATTGGATCTGGCCGTATTTGCTCTCAAACTTTTTCTGGAACTCAGGGCCTTTGGGCATTTTGT
The DNA here is from genome assembly GCF_035668035.1 of Candidatus Thiothrix phosphatis. Lineage (NCBI taxonomy): Bacteria > Pseudomonadati > Pseudomonadota > Gammaproteobacteria > Thiotrichales > Thiotrichaceae > Thiothrix > Candidatus Thiothrix phosphatis. Next base: position 11,036 of record NZ_JAYMYJ010000011.1, read on the forward strand.
CCAACGGCAAGCCCGGAATGGAGGCAATCGCACCTTCGGCGTCAGCACCAGCCAGCTCGATGAACTTCGGCGTTTGCATCCCGTCGCCACCCAACAGTTGCGCGGTAATGCCCAATTGGCGCATCTGTTTGGCAATCGGGGCGGCTTGAGGGTCCATGCCGCCGAAGAAAATCACCTCGGGCGATTTGCCCTTGATGGAGGTCAGGATGGCGGTAAAGTCGCTGGCCTTGTCGTTGGTGTGCTCAACCGCAACGACTTCCGCCCCGGCTGCTTTGGCGGCCTTTTCCACTTCTGTCGCCAGCCCTTGCCCGTAAGCCGTCTGGTCGTCAATGATGGCGACTTTCTTGCCTAATTTGGCGGCATATGCACCCAACACCTTGCCCTGCTGCTCATCGTTGGTCATGACGCGGTAGGCGGTCTTGAAGCCTTGGGCGGTGTACTTGATGGCGGTGGCGGAAGGGGAAACTTGCGGAATGTCGTTGTCGGAATACACTTTGGAGGCGGGGATGGTGGCACCGGAGTTCAAATGGCCGATGACGCCGACCACACCTTCATCCACCAGACGTTGGGCGACGATGGTGGCGGTTTTCGGGTCGGCTTGGTCGTCTTCGCTGAGGATTTCAAATGTCACCGGCTTGCCGCCAATGACCGGCTTGCCTGCGTTGATTTCATCAATCGCCAACCGGGCACCGTTGTCATTGTCTTTGCCGATGTGCGCCTGCGGGCCGGTCAAAGGGGAGGACTGGCCAAGCTTGACCAGGCCGCCCGTGTCCGCCGCCGCAGCGCCTTCAGTCTTCTTGTCGCCACAAGCGGCGACGCCGAGGCCAACGGCCAGCGCCACACTGAGCGCCAATAAGGATGATTTCATTCGGTTTCTCCCTGGAATTTGTCTTGATTTGCTGGTCTAGAAGCTTAGTCAATTAACGCTGCTTCATCAATCGCTCTTTCTCCCGTCCCCAGTCGCGGGCTTTTTCGCTGTCGCGCTTGTCATGCAACTGCTTGCCCTTCGCCAGCCCGATTTCGACTTTGACCCGGTTGCTTTTCCAGTACATCGCCAACGGCACCAGGGTGTAGCCCTTGCGTTCGACCGCCATCCTCAGGCGCTCAAGTTCATGCCGGTGCAGCAACAGCTTGCGGGTGCGGGTGGAGTCGGGAATGATGTGGGTGGAGGCCGACAGCAACGCGCTGATCAACGCGCCAACCAGATAAGCTTCACCCTGTTGCAGGATGACGTAACTTTCCTTTAATTGCAGGCGGCTTTCCCGCAGGCTTTTCACTTCCCAGCCTTGCAGGGCGATGCCCGCCTCGTAGGTTTGTTCGATGTAATATTCGTGCCGCGCCAGCTTGTTGAGGGCGATGGTTTTGCTGCCGGGGACACTTTTCTTCTTTGCTTTGGCCATAATTGCAATGAACGTTACGAAAACGTGAAATGATACGCGGCTTTTGAGCCAATTTGCACACCTTTGTCAGCGCCCCTTATGATCAGGCGCTTTGTGACAGCAGAATAAGGATTCCCCATGCGGCCAGCGCACCTCAGCACCATCCTTGACAAAGAGTTTCTTGGGGCCTTGCAAGGCAGCCACACCCCGGTGATGCTGTGGGGGCCGCCCGGCGTCGGCAAGTCGCAGATCGTGGCGCAAGTTGGCCTGCGGCATAATGCGCCGGTCATCGACATCCGCCTGTCACAGATGGAGCCTAGCGACTTGCGCGGCATCCCATTCCGGGAAAAGGACATGGTGGAATGGGCAATCCCCTCCATGCTGCCGGACGAAGAACGGCACGGGCCGCTGGGCATCCTGTTCCTGGATGAAATCACCTCGGCGGCTCCCAGCGTGTCGGCGGCGGCCTACCAATTGATCCTTGACCGGCGGCTGGGCAATTACCGGGTGCCGGATGGTTGGGCGATTTTCGCGGCAGGCAACCGCCAAGGCGACCGGGGCGTGACGTACACCATGCCAGCGCCGTTGGCGAACCGTTTTTCACATTTTGAGGTTGACCTAAACCTGGATGACTGGGTGGCGTGGGCCTACAAACACCATCTTGATGAACGCATTATCGGCTTCCTGCGTTTCCGCCCGGAACAGCTGTTCAACTTCGACCCGGCGCATAATCCGGCTGCGTTCCCCACCCCGCGTTCCTGGGAATTCGCCCATCGCGCCCTGCAAAAGTTCAGCGACTCCCCTGCCCTGCTGCTGGGGACGCTGCAAGCCTGCGTTGGCCCGGCGGCAGGCATTGAGCTGAAAGCGTTCGTCGACAGCCTTGACCAGATGCCGGATTTGGACGCCATCCTGCGCGGCGAAGACATCAAGGCACCCAAGGAAGTGGACTTGCAATACGCGGTGGCGTCTTCGCTGGTGGGGCGCGCCATCCGCGCCAAAAACACGCCGGAAGCACACCTCATTTACGGGCATATCCTCAACTACGCCAAAGCCTTTCCGCTGAAAGAAATGGGGGTCATGTTGGTGTCCGACATGCTGCGCGCAGTCGGGGACGACATCTTCGGCATCCCGGAATTTGCACAATGGGCGCAGTCAATCGGGGACATCCTGCTGTACGATTAGCAGGCGACAAGCAAGCTTCCACCAGGAAAACTAAACTATACTGAAAAGCTGGGACAAACACTTCAGATCAGGAACATTTCCATGACGGAACGGAACATGCAAAATCTTGCGCAGGAACACCTTGAGTGCCTGCAATTGGCCGACAGGCTGGAACGCATCGTCCAACGCGGCAAGTCCAGCGAATTGGCGGAAGCCGTGCAATGGGTGCGTGAGTACAATGCCCGTGAACTGGAGCCACACCTCCAGCACGAAGAGCAGACCATCCTGGCGCCACTGGTGCAAGAGCACCGCGAACATCTGCCGCTGTACCTGCAACTGGGCAAGGAACATGGCCTCCTGCGCACCCTGGCGGAGAGCATCACTGAAAGCAGCGCGCAGCAGGATCTGGCCGAATTTGCCCGCGTCCTGCGCAGCCACACCCTGCTGGAAGAACAACAACTGATCCCGCTGATGGAAGCCCTGTTCACCCCGGAACAATGGGAGGCGGCGCTCACATTCACCCCCCTTGGCCATGCGCCTGAAGCCCCACTGCAACCTGTGGCCACCACCAGCAGCACCCACCCTGACGCTTGGTTGGAACCGGTGGGCGCACATTTCCAGACAGCCAGCGCCAGCAATGGCCACATCGTGCTGTTCCCGCGCTACCAGCCGGAACTGGTGGAGCGGCTGGCGCAACATCTGGGGCTGGAATTTTTCGACTACCGGGCGGAGGTGATGTCCGGCTTGCGGGAAAAGGCGGGAAGCCTTGCCCTTGAACAGTTGGAGCAAACCCTGCACGAACGCTCCCGGCAGCACGGGCTGGTCTGCCACAATGCCGAAGCACTGCTGTGCGTCAAGCCGGAAGCAGAACGGCGCGAATGGCTGAAACGCTTTGCCGAAACCGACTGGCCGCATCCGGTGGTGATCCCGCTGACCGTATTCCAAGCGGATGCACCGGCAGACAGCACGCAAATCTGCGACCTGGAACTGGTGCGCCTACCGCGCCATAAGACCGGCGCTGTGTCCCTCAACGAGCGCCTGCCTTATTCCGTGTGATGCCTTGCCGCCATGCCAGACCTTGACCCCAAAACCATCGAAGACAAACTGGTCGCCGCCCGCACCAAGCTGATCCTCGACAAACCGTTCCTGGGCGCGCTGGTGTTGCGCCTACCGTTACAGGCCGCCAACCCAGCGTGGTGCCCGACCACCGGCACGGACGCGCGCAAGTTCTATTACAATCCCGAATACGTACAGGAGTTACGCACGGAAGAAGCGCAGTTCGTCCTCGCCCACGAAGCCCTGCACTGCGCCCTTTCCCACTTCTCGCGCCGCCAGCATCGCGTCAAGCACCGCTGGGATCTGGCCTGTGACTACGCCATCAACCCCATCCTGCTCACAGACGGCCTGAAGCCACCACCTGGCATGCTCATGATGAAGGAATATGTTGGCATGACGGCCGAGGAGATTTACCCGCTCCTTGATGACAACGACCTGTCCGAAACGATGGACCAACACCTGTACGACAAGGAAGACAACCCCAGCGAAGGCGGCACCGACAAAAGTGAAAACCCGCTGGACAACCGCGACCGGCAAGACGCTTCGGCTCCGCCCAGCACCCTGCCACCAGAGGCTGACCAGGAACCCGGCGATACCGGAGAATCCCACTCCCTGAGCGGAGCCGAAGGGAAAGGCGGCGGCCAGCAGCAGGAACTGGGCGAAAACGGACAGGCTGCGGGCGGTGAACCGCCCCCACCGCCCCTGAGCCAGCAGGAAGCCGACGACCTCAGCGTGCAATGGCGGCAACGGCTGGCTGGCGCCGCGCAACAGGCGCAACAGGCCGGTAAATTCAGCAGCATAATGAAACGGTTGGTGGAGGAACTGCTGCAACCGCGCCTGCCTTGGCGCACCTTGCTGGCGCACTACATGACCGCCATCGCCCGCGATGATTACAGCTACACCCGCCCTTCTTCCCGGCGCGGCGACCCGGCGGTTTTCCCTACCCTCAGGAGCCACCAGATCAACGCCGTGGTGGCGCTGGATGTGAGCGGCTCCGTCACCGACCAGGAATTGCTCGATTGCCTGTCGGAAATCAACGCCATCAAGGGGCAGGTGCGCGCCGCAGTCACGTTGCTGGCCTGCGATTCCGAGATTGTGGCTGGCTTCCCCTGCCGCTTTGAACCATGGGAGGAAGCCTCCCTGCCCCATGACATGCCTGGCGGCGGCTCCACCGATTTCCGCCCGGTCTTCCAGTGGGCACAACAGCAAGACCAACAACCGGACATCCTGGTGTATTTCACGGATGCGCAAGGCCTGTTCCCCAAGGAACAACCCAATTTCCCAGTGATCTGGCTGGTGAAAGGCAGGTCACCGACGCCGTGGGGAACACGGGTGCAGTTGAACTGACGCAGGGGAAGACATTCCCCCTGCCTACGCCCATCAACTTACTGGCTAACCATTACGTAAGGCACGAGATTGACGCCGCCATCCGTGGCCGAACCCGGCTGGGCAACCCGGGCTGTTCCACCGGACGCCGCCTCAATATTGCCGGGCAGGCACAAACTGATATACCCCTGCAATACGCTAAAAGCCGCCGTGCGGTTAGTATATTGGTTGGCGCTGATCTTTTCAACATATTGGCGCTGTAAATCATGCACCAGATTTCGGGCCGCAATTCCAGCTTCACCCTTTTGGTAATCGCTCAGGAAAATATCGCATTTCTGGTTGGAGTATTGCACCCCGGCCATAATGAATTGCTTCCATTCATCCGCTGTGGCGGGCTGCTCTTGCAACCCCGCCAATTGCAGCAGCCCTTGGTGGACACTATCCTGATTACTGACGTAACTGGTTAAATTACCGGGGTTAATGGTGGAGCTTTTGCTCTCGCTGTCGCCCAATACGTCAAGCGACGAACAACCGCTACTCAAACCCGCAAAGAATAAAACAGAAAACCACACTCGCGCTGGCAGGACGCTCCTGACCATTCTTTCTTTCTTATCCATGAAATTACCGTCTTTACTAAAAGAGATAGAAATAGAAAAACCTCGCATTGATCTTTTTATAGCATGACCAGGCAATTTAACCAGCTATTCAGCCGCAAATAACTTTAGATATTATTTATGAAAGATTCGGGGAAGTTATTTCCGGCAATATGCAGCGCCAGCAACGCGGCACCGTAGGCCGCCCCATGCTGATGGGCGGGCGGCATAGGAACACCAATCATCTGCTGCCGCATCCGCATCCAAGCAGGGTTGCCGGAACCGCCGCCCACCGTGCGCAGCGTAACCGGATACGGCGCGCCCAGTTCATGCAGCTTGCGCCAACCTGCATGCTCGATACGGCTCATGCCTTCCAGCATCGCTTGCAGGAATTGCACGTCATCCACCGGGCGTGGCGTCAGGCGGGGCTGCCATTGCGGGTCGGCGTGGGGAAAGCGTTCGCCCGGTTGGGTCAACGGGTAGTAATCCAGCCCCACAGGTTGCCCAGGGCGTAATTGCGGGGTCAACCGCTCCAGTTCGGCGCGGGGAAAAAAGTGCAGCAACACCGCCCCGCCGCTGTTGGAGGCGCCGCCCGCCAGCCACATTTCCCCCAGACGGTGGCTGTACACACCATATTCCGGGGCGAAAACCGGCTGGTCGCTGATGATTTTGAGGGCAATGGTGCTGCCTAATGAGGTGACAGCATCCCCGATTGCACTGGCACCAGTGGCGATAAAGGCGGCGATGCTGTCGGTGGTTCCAGCGCGCAGGACAACGTGGGGAAGCAACCCCTCCCCAACTTCCTCCCTGCCAGAGGGGACTGCTTCCCCTGGCAGATAGACGGTGGGCAACAGGTATTCCGGAACCAACTTTTTCACCCATTCCGGCCATTCCTGCCTCACCGGGTCAAACCCCAACTTCAGGCAGTTGTTGGCGTCGCTGAAACTGAAATGCCCCGCCAGCTTGCCAGCGATCCAGTCGGCCTGATGCAAGGCGTGGGCATGAGGCAGGCCGGGATAGTGTTCCAGCAGCCACAGCAGTTTGGCAAGGCTGCTGGTGGCACCGTGCGCGCCGCTTTCACGGGGTGCCACACCTGCAATGCGGCGGGATTGTTCGACGGCACGGGCGTCGTTATACATCAGGGCGGGCGTGGTCGGGTCGCCTTGCCGGTCGGTGAGCAAGATGCTGCTTGACGTGCCGTCCACTGCGATGGCTTGCAGGTTGGCGTGGATACTGTCCGGCAAAGCGGCCAGCACCTGCCGGGTAGCCGCCCACCACAATTCCGGGGTTTGCCCGACGTTGGCGGGATAATCCACGCGGGTTGCGGCTAAAACGCCGCCTGCTGCATCAATGACGGCCACGCGGCAACCGGACGTGCCAAGATCAATGCCTGCGTAACAGGCATTTGCAGGGTCGCCGTTCCCCACCCTCACTCCGGGTGCATTTGATGCACAAACATCACATGCAAATCCTTGTCCGGCGTAAAGTTGGTTTTCTCCAGCACAAACGTGCGCGCATCCGTCTTTTTCAGGCCGGTCGCACACAGGCTGATCTTGTCTTCAGCCGTTTCCTTTTCCAGCGTCAGGCGGAACTCGCCGATCGGCCCCTTCCAATTCGCGCCAGTCGTCAGGATGTAATCGACATAATGCGGGTAAAGCCCAGCCCCATTGCCTGCCTGGCTGGCCTTGTCAATCCATTTGGCGAAATCCGGTTCAATACAATATTTGCTTGTCTTGATTTTCCGCTCCTCATCCTGGAACCATAGCATGGACTCGCCGCCAAGCGCTGGCGTGTATTCGTGCGTCACTGCCAGCGCCTTGCCTGCCGGGAAGGCCTGCATCCAGTGGTGCGTCACTTTCACCATGCCCTTTTGCTTTTTGATCTCGGTGTCGAAATCCTTGCGCTTGCCGTTGACCTTGACGGAAAAACCCATCGGGTTGTTGGAGTTCACATCCAACCCAATGTCCATCTCCGGCTCAATGGGAAACGCTGGCACGGGAAACGCCACCCGGGTTGCAATATCCTGTTTGCCGGTGTTGCGGAACACATAGTTGACGCGAATTTTTTTCTCGCTGATAAACAGGTCTTCCTTTTCCATCACGATGGAATCGCTTTTGCCGAGAACAATCCCCCCTGCCCCCAACGCCGCCACCGAATCATTGGCCGTCGCCGCCAATGGTGCCAGCAGGCAGGCAAAACCCATTCCCCTTGCTATTGAGCTGATCATCCTTCATTCCCCCAGTATGTGAAGCCAAGGCTGCCAGTATAACGATACAGGCTGGCAGCCTGCCTGCCTTTCCGCTAACATTCTGTCCTATAGCCGAAACAATACCCGGTTTGCCCGGTTGCAACTAGGGCGCTTCCAGTACCGGACAAGCCCCCCAAAGATGCAGGCGGTCAGTTGGATGTGACAGGTGCCGGACATTGTTGCGGTTACAGGATGCCTGCACCTTATCCAGCCAGTTATCGGCGCTTACGTTTTCAACCAAAGGAAACTTATGGACGCACATGCGAAAGACCCGCACACCGTCACAGTGAACCTCCGCGACTCAGAAGGGAGCTACACCTGCGACATTAACGCAGGCAAACACCAGTTGGTGGCGGATGAGCCCGTGCCGCTAGGTGGCGACGACCTCGGCGCTGCGCCCTACCAGTATTTGAAAGCCGCCTTGGGGGCATGCACCGCCATGACCTTGCGCATGTACGCCGAGCGCAAGAAATGGCCATTGACAAACGCCATTGTGACCTTGCGCCATAGCCGCGACGCCAACAAGCAAAGCGTTTTCGAACGCGACATCCAATTGATTGGCGAACTGAGCGATGACCAGCGCGAACGCCTGCTGGACATCGCTGACCGCTGCCCGGTGCACAAGACCTTGAGCCACGGCGCAACCATCCTGAGCAAACTTGTTGACCAACCCGAAAACTGACCATGTTACAGATCTACAATAGCCTGACCCGTCAAAAAGAAACCTTTCACCCCATCCACCCCCGCGAAGTGCGCATGTATGTGTGCGGAATGACGGTCTACGACTATTGCCATCTGGGCCATGCCCGGGTCATGGTGGTGTTCGACACCGTTTACCGCTACCTGAAAGCCAGCGGCTATGTGGTGCAGTACGTGCGCAACATCACCGATATTGACGACAAGATCATCAAGCGGGCAGCGGAAGGCGGCGAACCCATCGGGGCGCTCACCGCCCGTTTCATCGACGCCATGCATGAGGACGAAGACGCCCTCAATGTGCTGCGCCCGGATGACGAACCGCGCGCCACCGGCAATATTCCGGCGATGACCCAGATGATCCAGACTTTGCTGGACAAGGGGCTGGCCTATCAGGGAAGCAATGGCGATGTGTATTACGACGTCTCAAAATTTGACGGCTACGGCAAGCTTTCTGGCCGCAAACTGGAAGACATGCGCGCCGGAGAGCGGGTTGCGGTCGATGAAGTGAAAGACGACCCGATGGATTTTGTACTGTGGAAAGCCAGCAAACCCGGCGACCCTTCGTGGGATGCGCCTTGGGGTGCCGGTCGGCCCGGCTGGCACATTGAATGCTCCGCCATGTCGCAGAAACTGTTGGGCGACCACTTTGACATCCACGGCGGCGGCAGCGACTTGCAGTTTCCGCACCATGAAAACGAAATCGCCCAGAGCGAAGGCTGCACCGGCCACAAGCACGTCAACTACTGGATGCACAATGGCTTCATCCGCGTCAATGACGAAAAGATGTCAAAGTCGCTGGGAAATTTCTTCACCATCCGCGAAGTGCTGCAACATTACCGGGCGGAAGCGGTGCGCTTCTTCATCCTCAATAGCCATTACCGTAGCCCATTGAACTACGCCACCGACCAGTTGGATGCGGCGAACGCCTCCCTCAGCCGCCTGTACACGGCGTTGCGTGGCCTGCCTGAAGTGGGCGCAGCCAACTACACCGATTATCAGGGGCGCTTCAACGCCGCCATGAATGATGACTTCAACACGCCAGAAGCCATCGCCGTCATGTTCGAACTGGCCCGCGACATCAACCGCATCCGCACCGAACAAAGCGAGGCCGCCGCCGCCCCGTTGGGTGCATTGCTGAAACTGCTTGGCAAGGCGCTGGGCATCCTGCAAGACCCGCCCGAGGAATGGTTCAAGGGCGGCGGCGCCAGCGCAGACGGCCTAAGCGACGCCGACATCGATGCATGGATCCAGCAGCGTCTGGAAGCGCGCGCCAGCAAAAACTGGGCGGAATCCGACCGTATCCGTGATATGTTGAAAGCCAAGGGCGTGATGTTGGAAGACAGCGCAGGAAAAACCACCTGGAGGCGGGCCTGACCATTAAAAACAGGCCGCTGATTCATTTCCATTTTGCTTTTTCTCATTTTGCTTGAGTGAATCAGTCGGAATAATTCGGCCATTGAACCGAACAGGAAAAGGTAACATGAGCAAACAAATCACCATTATCGGCGCAGGATTCGCCGGTTTGAGCGCCATCCGCCAATTGCGCAAACTCGACAAGGAGGTGGAAATCACCCTGATTTCACCACGCGCGGAATTGCATTACCTGCCCAGCATCATCTGGATTCCGAGCGGCCTGCGCAAACGTGAAGATCTGATTGTCCCGTTGGGCAATTTTTTCCGGCGCATGGACGTCAAATTCCACCAGGCCAATGTCACTGGCCTGTGCGATGGCGGGCGTGTTGTAACAACTGACAATGGCGAAATCGCCAACGACGCCTTGATCATTGCCTCCGGTGGCCGTTTCATCAAGAAACTGCCAGGCATCGAACACGCGATTACCCCCTGTGAAGGCATTGCCGCCGCTGAAAGCATCCGTGACCGCCTACAGGAAATGCAGGGCGGAACCATCGCCATCGGTTTTGCAGGCAACCCGAACGAACCCAGCGCCATGCGCGGTGGCCCGATGTTCGAATTCCTGTTCGGCACTGACACCTTGCTGCGCCAGCAAGGCCGCCGCGACCAGTTCAAGCTGGTGTTTTTCAGCCCTGCCCCCAAACCCGGCAACCGTTTGGGCGAGAAAGCCGTTACCGGTTTGCTGGACGAAATGAAAAAGCGCGGTATCGAAACTCACCTTGGCCACAAGATGAAAGGTTTCGAAGCTGACAAGGTGAAAACCGAAGGCGGCGAGTTTGCCGCCGACCTGATCCTGTTCATGCCCGGCATGACGGGTAACCTGTGGTTTGACAACACTGAACTGCCACGTTCCTCCGGCGGCCTGCTCCAGGCTGACCAGCACTGCAAGGTCGTGGGTTGGGACAAGGTTTATGTTGCGGGCGATTCCGGCAGCTTCCCCGGCCCGGACTGGATGCCGAAACAGGCGCACATGGCCGACTTGCAAGCCGAAGCAGCAGCGAAAAACGTACTGGCAGAACTGACAGGCCAGTCCGCTGACGCCACTTTCAAAGTTGAATTGATGTGTATCGTTGATTCCAACAACAAAGGCATTCTGGTGTCGCGCACTGAACAGAAAAACCTGATGTTGCCCAATTGCCGGGCATTCCATTGGATAAAACGTGGCTTTGAGTGGTGGTATCTGCGCCAGTACCGCTAAACAGCACAAAACTTCGGATAAAAGAAAACCCCGCAATGCGGGGTTTTCTGTTTCAAAGCCCCTCCCCCGTCTTACCAGGAGAGAAGCGTTGGAGCACGAGGGCAAATTACATCATGCCGCCCATTCCACCCATGCCGCCCATGTCAGGCATTGCCGGGGCGTCTTTCTTCGGCAGTTCAGCGACCATCGCTTCGGTGGTAATGATCAGGCCAGCGACAGAGGCTGCATTTTGCAGGGCTGTGCGGGTCACTTTGGTTGGATCCAGGATACCCATGGCGATCATGTCACCGTACTCGGAAGTGCGGGCGTTGTAACCGTAGTTGCCTTCACCGGCTTCCACTGCATTCAGCACCACGTCAGCAGACTCGCCTGCATTGGCGACGATCTGGCGCAGCGGCTCTTCCATTGCGCGCATGGCGATGGTGATGCCCATGTCCTGGTCGTGGTTGTCGCCTTTGACTTCGCCCACGGATTGCAGGGCGCGGATCAGCGCAACGCCGCCGCCAGGAACCACACCTTCTTCCACCGCAGCACGGGTGGCATGCAGGGCGTCTTCAACGCGGGCTTTCTTTTCTTTCATTTCAACTTCAGTGGCTGCACCAACCTTGATGACGGCAACGCCGCCCGCCAGTTTGGCGACGCGTTCTTGCAGTTTTTCACGGTCGTAATCTGAAGTGGTGACTTCGATTTGCGCACGGATTTGGTCAACACGGCCTTTAATGTCGTCAGCAGCGCCAGCGCCATCGATGATGGTGGTGTTTTCCTTGGTGATGACCACACGTTTGGCCTGGCCCATGTCATCCAGGGTAACCTGATCCAAGCTCATGCCGACTTCTTCAGAAATCACGGTGCCGCCGGTCAGGATGGCGATGTCCTGCAACATGGCTTTACGGCGGTCGCCGAAGCCAGGCGCCTTGACAGCAGCCACTTTCACGATGCCACGGATGTTGTTCACAACCAGGGTCGCCAGCGCTTCACCTTCGATGTCTTCAGCGATGATCATCAGCGGTTTGCCAGCTTTGGCAGCGCCTTCCAGCGCAGGCAGCAGTTCGCGGATGTTGGAAATTTTCTTGTCGTGCAGCAGGATGAAGGGGCTTTCCAGTTCAGCCGCCATGCTCTGCTGGTTGTTGACGAAGTAAGGGGAGAGGTAACCACGGTCGAACTGCATGCCTTCCACGACGTCCAGTTCATTGTCGAGGCCGGAACCTTCCTCAACCGTAATGACGCCTTCCTTGCCCACTTTATCCATGGCATTGGCAATGATGTTGCCGATGGATTCGTCAGAGTTGGCGGAAATGGTGCCAACCTGGGCGATGGCGTTGTTGTCTTCGCAAGGCTTGGACATGGCGTGCAGTTGTTCAACTGTTGCGACGACTGCTTTGTCGATGCCACGTTTCAGATCCATTGGGTTCATGCCTGCGGTCACGGCTTTCATGCCTTCACGCACAATGGCTTGAGCCAAAACGGTGGCGGTGGTGGTGCCATCACCAGCGGCATCAGAAGTTTTGGAAGAAACTTCTTTCACCAGCTGTGCGCCCATGTTTTCGAACTTGTCTTCCAGTTCGATTTCCTTGGCGACGGATACGCCGTCCTTGGTCACGGTTGGCGCGCCGAAAGATTTTTCCAGCACTACATTGCGGCCTTTAGGGCCCAGGGTAACTTTTACTGCATTGGCCAGAATATTGATGCCTTTCACCATGCGTGAACGGGCGTCATCACCAAAACGTACTTCTTTAGCACTCATCGATCTAAACCTCTATCAAATTTTTTGTCCGGGTGGGAAATCGCTTAACCTTCAACAACGGCCAGCAGGTCATCTTCACGCATGATCAGCAACTCTTCGCCATCAATTTTGACGGTAGTGCCTGCGTATTTGCCGAACAGAACTTTATCGCCAACCTTGACTTGCAGGGGAGCGCGTTCACCATTGTCAGCCAGTTTGCCAGGGCCTGCCGCCAGCACTTCGCCACGATCCGGCTTTTCAGTAGCACTGTCAGGAATGATGATGCCGCTGGCGGTTTTGCGTTCTTCTTCCATACGGCGCACTACAACGCGGTCATGTAAAGGACGGATTTTCATCGGATGTTCTCCTCGAACCAAAAGTAATTTAGACATTCAGGTTGTTATTAGCACTCTAGGCTAGTGAGTGCCAATAATAAGGTCGGGAGAAGCAAAGTCAAGGGAGGTTTGATGAATTTTTTGAGTCTGGACTTATCAGATGACTGTCATGCTCAGGCGGCTTTATTCGTATCCGCAACAACCCCACTTTGGATACGCTGGCGCAATTGCACCAAAGGAATGGGCCTGCCACAGTAATAGCCTTGAGCAAAATCTACGCCTATTTGCCGCAAATGTTGCAACGTGTCACCATCTTCCACCAGTTCCGCGATGGTCAGCAGGTTCATCACCTGCCCCACCTCGTGCACGGCCTTTACCATCGCCGCATCCACCGGGCTGGATACAAGGTTGTGGACAAAATTACCGTCGATTTTCAGATAAGTCAGCGGCAACTCACGCAGATAACTGAGAGAGGAAAAACCACTGCCGAAATCGTCCAGCACCAGATGGCAACCAAGGCCATGCAAGGCGTTCATCATCCGTTTCGCATGGACAAAATTGCTAATGGCGACAGATTCGGAAATTTCGAAACAGATCATTCCAGGATCAATCTTGAACTGTTTGATTTGTTGTTCAACGTAAGGGAACAGATGGGCGTCCTGCACCGATTGGGCGGAAAGATTAATCATCAGACGCGTGTCGACACAATGCTCGCTATTCGGATCACAACGGCAACCTGCCAACATTTCCAATGATTTGCGGATAATCCAACGGTCAATACTGGCCATCAAATCAAGACGGTCGGCAACCGGCAGAAAACTCCCTGGATTCAACAGCGCCTGCCGGAATGGCAAACGCAACAAAATCTCAAATTGTCGAAAAGACTTGGCATGTTCAGCTTTCAAAGGAACAATAGGCTGGGCAAACAGGATAAAACGGTCTTCACGGATCGCATCTTTCAGCAATTTACTCCAGTCATGCACCCGTTGGCTGGACATTTCTTCCCGCTTGTCTTCAGCGTGCAAAAAAACCTGGTTGCGCCCCAAAGCCTTGGCTGTATAACAGGCTTTGTCAGCATCCGAAAAAAGCTGTTTGATCTGGACATTGGCCGCTGGCATAAACTCCAACAAGCCAATACTGGCACCAATGGAAAATACTTTCCCCTCCCAGCTAAAACGAAAATTGCGCAGTTCGGTGAGAATGCTCTCCATGATATTGCGGCCTTTTTCCAGGCTGCAATCCTCCAGAAAAACAGCAAATTCATCACCGCCGATACGCGCCACCTTGTCAGAACGGCGCACCGCGTGCCGAAATATTTGGGCAACCTGTTTCAATAGCTCATCGCCCGCCAAATGACCGCAGGTATCATTGATAATTTTGAAGTTATCCAGATCTACGCTAGCCAAAACATGGGTTCGGGTAAGACTGGATGTATCATGTGCCAATTGCTCCACATATTGCTCAAAACTAGTGCGATTCATCAAATCGGTCAGTGCATCATGAGACGCTTGGCGGTATAAACGGTTAATAATTTTCCGGTCAGCTGTAACATCACGAAAAATAAACACAACAGCCTTACAATTATCCAAAATACAGGTTGTATTCAGCTCCACAAAGCGGAAGTCCCCCACACGGGGAATCAGCTTTACCTGCCCAAACTGCAATGGATGGTTGGAATGGCCCTGATTGGCTTCAAACGCCCGCTCTCCCAAAGGATTTCCCTGTAAATCCTCCAGTTTAAGAATTTTACTGACATGTTCGCCAAGCACCTTCTCCCGTGACCACAGAGTCAACTTTTCTGCACTGATGTTCATATAGGTGATCTTCCCTTGCTGGTCAGTGACAACCACACCACCCGCAAGCGCATCCAAAACCCATTCCGTATTCATTTGCTCAACGTTGTTATTGGACGCTTCCTCTGCAACACCCATTTCGATAACACCAGATTGTGTAATTAAATGAGCTGAACGGAGCTGTAGATAGACAAATACTCCCTGAAGCGCCAGAACCACCAGTAACAAATAAGGCATTATGACCGTTACAGTAGACAGATCATTCGTCATTGATACTGTATCGAATTGGCCACTGGACATTATCCAAATGGAGATGATGACCAACCCAACCAACGACAGGATTGGAACGAAAAACCGCATCAAATCCCCCTGCAAAATATGTTATGTCCGTAATAGTTATGATTAAATAGCAGCTCTGATTATATAGAAATAGCCCGTCTGACGCCACTCCGCCTGTCTGATAAAAAATCACCAAAACTGTGCGTTTGGTTTGTCAACGGTTCTTCGACACCAACTATTCATCGTGAATAATTTAACCCTCCACATTTAATTTTCCAAAAGACATACTTGACAATCACATTAAAGAAAAGGAATATATTTAAAATAAAATTTTCATCATAATGCAAAAGGAAAGGTGTTATATATGTCCGTTGATATTTCCAGCCTCAGTGTTGCAGAACTCGAAAGACTAAAAGGCAGCATTGACAATGCAATAGCTAACCGTCGTGATACTGAATTAACAGGCCTGCGGGAACAAATTGAAGAAATGGTGGCAAATGCTGGCTTTACGATTGATGAAGTGATGCAAGCCCGAACCAGCAAGAAACGAATAATCAAACCGAAGTACCGCAACCCAAACAATCCGGAACAGACCTGGAGTGGACGCGGTAGAAAACCAGCTTGGGTGGAAGAATGGACATCCTCAGGCCGAAGCTTGGATGAATGCCTGATTTAGATTACGTCCTACCTTTGCGGAGCCTGATTTAATTGGGCTTCGTTTTTATACTGGTTTACACCAAAAACAAGAAATATTTTATTCACTGGCATCATTATCGGTAGCTATAGAACTAATCACCTCCTGTTGCGTAGAAGCTACTATTGTTGCACAAAGCACACCTAAGTTTTGTTTTTTCAATAACTTCCCTCGCATCACCACGTAAAGAAATCAAGTCCAGGCAAAATGAAGCGAAGATGTTTTGCCGATCCCCCTCATTTACTCTACTATTACCCAAATCTAGGTAAACCACACTTAAAGATGACGGATTGTCTGCTTGTGATGACGGCCCTCCCGGATCAGGATACAGCCCGATCCGTTGCACATAGCTTGTTGGAGGAAAAGCTTGCCGCCTGTATCAACCTCATGCCAGCCATAGTTTCCTTTTATGAATGGAAAGGGGAAACCTGTGAAGACAGCGAGTGCTTGCTTTTAATCAAAACCCGCCAATCCTGCTATGGACGCATTGAAGCCTTGATTCATACACATCATCCCTACGAATTGCCGGAAATAATTGCGATGGAGATTAGCCACGGTTTGCCTGCTTACCTAGAATGGATTCACAAGAGCACCCAAGAATGAGAAAACTACTCTGTTTCCTGCTCCTGCTTGTTGTGTCCACACAAGCTTATGCACTCAAGCAGGAAGACTTATTGCCGCCTGATGAAGCCTTCAAGTTCAAAGCCGAAGCCATTGCGCCTGACAAAATAAAAGCCACATGGGAGATTGCAGATGGTTATTACCTCTATCGTGAACATTTTGGTTTTGAGCTAGAAAACAAGGATTTAACACTAGGGAGCCCTGATTTTCCCAAAGGTGACAGCAAGAACGACCCAACCTTTGGGACGATTGAGGTCTACCACCACAAAGCTGACGTGGAAATTCCTGTCACACGCGGCGAATCCATCAATAAAGCGGTGGAACTGGCCCTCAAAGTCAAATACCAGGGCTGCGCGGATGCTGGCCTGTGCTATCCTCCCCAGCGCAAAACCGCCACGCTGCAACTGGCGGCGGCAGACAGTGCAAAGCCGACAGAGCCTCCCCCATCCATGGAGCCGCCGCCTCCAACAACAGATACGGCAATTGCCCCACCAGCCCAGACCAGCAAACCCAATGCGTTATTGGACATCTTTCAAAAAGGCGCGAAGCCGTCTGGGCCGCTTCCAGTAGATCAGGCGTTCGCCTTTGAAATGACGGCCATCGACAAAGGCACGCTTAAAGCGCACTGGACCATTCAGCCCAATCACCATTTGTACCGCCCTAAAATCAGGTTCACCGTTAAAGAGCCGCAGGGTGTGGTGCTGGGGACTCCTGCATTCCCTACTGGTGAACAGGTTAAAGACGAATATTTTGGCAAGATTGAAGTATACGGCCAAGATATTGATGTCGAGATCCCCATTATCGACTCAACTGGCCTGCAAAAATTGGTGGTGGAAACGGAATACCAGGGCTGCGCTGACAGCAGTGGCGTTTGCTACCCCCCAGTGAAAAAAGACACCGAGCTAACGCTTGCCGACCTGCCAGAAGCAACGCCGCGCAAACAAGCCGAGCCTGCCAAAACAGCCACACCCAACAACGACACCACCTCGGAAGAAAACGCCATCTCCCTGCGCATGCAGGACGAAGGCTACCTCAGCACTTTGCTGTTCTTTTTCCTGGCGGGGTTAGGGCTGGCGTTTACACCGTGCGTCTTTCCCATGATCCCGATCCTGTCGGGCATTATTGCCGGGTCGGCCAATGACCTATCGCCACGCAAGGCATTCCTCCTTTCTCTGGCCTACGTACTGCCAATGGCACTCACTTATGCAATCGTAGGCATTATTGCAGGACTGAGTGGGGCCAATCTTCAGGTCGTATTCCAGAACCCGTGGATTATCGGCAGTTTTGCAGGTCTGTTTGTCTTGCTGGCCTTGTCCATGTTCGGCTTCTATGACCTGCAAATGCCAGCCAGCATCCAAAGCCGCCTGACTGAAATCAGTAACCGCCAACAAGGCGGCAGCTTTATCGGCGCAGGCATCATGGGTGTCCTCTCTGCCTTGATTGTGGGGCCTTGCGTCACCGCCCCATTGATTGGCGCCCTGGTTTACATCGCCCAGACCCATGATGCCATCCTTGGTGGGCTATCGTTGTTTATCCTAGGCCTTGGCATGGGCCTTCCCTTGCTGATGATAGGGACTTCCGCTGGACGGTTGCTGCCGAGGGCGGGTGCATGGATGGACACCACTAAAGCAATTTTCGGCATCATGATGCTGGGTCTCGCCATCTGGATGCTCAACCGTGTCGTCCCCACAGAAATCACCATGGCATTGACTGGCGTCCTGCTGGTCAGCTCCGGCATTTACATGGGCGCACTGGAAGGGGTGGATTATGAATCAGGCGGCTGGGGACGTTTTTGGAAAAGCTTAGGGCTGATCATGCTGTTCTATGGTGGCATGATATTGTTCGGAGTGGCCGCAGGCAGCAATAACCTGTTGCAGCCTCTCAAAGGCATATTCGGCGGCAATTACGCCAACACAGCAGCCGTTGCGGAAGCCAAGCTCAATTTCCAACGCATCAAAGGGCTAGCGGGTTTGCAACAGGCCCTAGAGCAGGCCAAAGCACAGAATAAAGCCGTCATGCTTGATTTCTATGCAAATTGGTGCATTTCCTGTAAAGAACTGGAACATAAGACCTTCAAAAATCCGGCTGTCATTGCTGAATTGAGCGACACCCTGCTATTGCAAGCGGATGTCACTGCTGACGATGAGCAGGACAAGGAGCTAAACAAGCATTTCGGTTTGTTTGGCCCTCCACAGGTTCTATTCTTCAAACCAAACGGCGAAGAAATCAAGGCGGTTCGTTTGGCGGGTTACGAAGCGCCTGAAGCATTTCTGGAGCGCGTTAAACGTTTCCGCCAAAGCCTCTTCCAATAATTCACCCAAAACACAAAGACAGAGGGGATAGATGACATGCAATCAAAAATCCCCTATTCTCCTCTTCCGTCGGGCAAGTGCAACCACCAGAAAAATTTACTGGCTAATGGGGTTTGATCAGCACGAGTTCAGCTATATTTTTTATACTACAGGCGCATACCGGGTGCCGGTATGCAATGGGCAATAAAAGCGTATCAACACTTCAGTTCTGGGATTTTACCGCACTAGCGGGAACAGGAGTTATAACCATGCGTAATAATA
>NZ_JAYMYJ010000012.1:0-131869 GCF_035668035.1 Candidatus Thiothrix phosphatis
TCAAACTATGCACGTCTCCCCGGCAAAGCCGGGGGATTTCCCAATAGATTAAAAATGGCGTCACGCAGTTTAACACAGCAACAAAAACCTTGCTCCTGCCCGGAAAAGCAAAACACCCCCTTGCCCCCGTGACAAGACTTTTCCTAATACCATCCCCCAATCCAAGCATCCTGACGGACACTCCCTGAAAAGGCGCGCATGGAGGAAAAACCCTGTGCTAGAATGGTTATTATTTTTGGCGCCACACCCAGCAAACATGCCACGGAAATTTTTTCGCAAGATTTCACCCACTCCAGAAACCTTTAAGCGGCATAAGCATTTACAGTTCTTGGGCGATGCCTTGCATGTGGCTTGCCTATGGCATATCAACCGCCGCACAGCCGCCAAAGGGGTGGCCATCGGCATGTTCGTCATGTGGCTGCCGCTCCCGTTTCATGTGCTGATGACGGCAACGCTTGCCGTAATATTGCGCGCCAACCTCCCAATTGCCCTTATAACCGTATTCATCAACAACCCGCTGACCATGGGGCCGATGTTCTATCTGGATTACTGGTTAGGCAGGCATTTGCTCGGCGGACATTTTCATCCCTTCAAGTTCGAAGCCAGCCTGCACTGGTTGGTTCATGGCCTTCCCCACATTTGGCAGCCGCTGTTGACTGGCACCGTAGTGGTCGCCAGCATTTCTGCCCTGGCGGGCTATTATGGCGTTCACCTGCTGTGGCGATTGAGCATCCTGCATCACCTGAAAAAACGCCAGGAACGCAGGGCCGCCGCCATCCCCCCCTCAGAGCCAACCAGTTGAATTACCTGATATGGCAAACATAATAAAGATGCCACAGACGATAAAACCATGGATAATGAACGCCCTTCCCGACCTGTGATTGAATGACTCCATGCCACGGAAATTTTTGCGGAAACTGTCGCCCGACCCCGAGAAACTCAAACAGCAAAAGCACCTACAGTTTTTGGGCGACACTCTGTACTTACCCTGCCTGTGGCATCTGAACCGGCGCAATGTCGCCGCCGCCTTCGCCATCGGCCTGTTCTGCATGTGGATACCGATACCGTTTCAGAGCCTCCTGGCGGCGATTCTTGCAGTGTTTTTTCGCGCCAACCTGCCGCTTTCCGTTGCGCTGGTGTTCGTCACCAACCCAGTCACCATGCCCCCTATGCTGTACGCCGCCTACAAACTGGGAGTGTTTCTGCTCGGGGGCCCCGACGCCGGATTCAATTTTCAGGCAAGCCTGGAATGGCTGACCCACGGGCTGGTGCTGATCTGGAAGCCGTTTTTGTTAGGGATTATCCTGATGGCGGTTTGCTCATCCCTGCTGGGTTATTACGGCGTCCATCTATTATGGCGTTTGCATGTCTTACAGCATTGGAAAAACCGCTGTGAACGCCGTTCGCAGAAGCGCCAACTCAAAAAAGCACAACGGGCGGAGAAACCCTCCAACCCTGACGACACTCCCTAACCGCCTTGGTGGGTAACGGATCTTACACCCGTCCCAACACCCCGTCCGCCAGCCGGTACACCGTATCCATCTTGCCTGCCAGTTGCAGGTCATGGGTCACGACCACAAAGGCGGTTTGCAGGGCTTCATTCAACCCCTGCATCAAGTTGAACACCTGCTCGGCTGTATGCTGGTCCAGGTTCCCGGTCGGTTCGTCCGCCAGCACCGCTTTCGGGCGCGTCACCAAGGCGCGGGCAATCGCCGCACGCTGGCGTTCACCGCCGGAAAGCTGCGCAGGTTTATGGTCAAGACGCTCTTTCAAACCCACTTTGCCCAACATATCGGCAGCCTGATCCCGCGCCTCGGGGACTTTTACCCCACGGATCAGCAACGGCATGGCGACGTTTTCCAGCGCGGTGAATTCCGGCAACAGGTGATGGAACTGATAGACGAAACCCATGGATTCATTACGCAGCACGCCACGGGCAGTGTCCGACAATTGGTCCATGCGTTGGCCCAGCACTTCCACATGCCCGGAGGAAGGCAAATCCAGCCCCCCCATCAGGTGCAGCAGGGTGCTTTTGCCGCTGCCGGAACTGCCAAGAATGGCGATCTTCTCACCTGCATGCACGTCCAGGTCGACGCCGCGCAGCACCTCCACATCCAGCCGCCCTTCCTTGAAACGCTTGCCCAGTTGCTGGCAGGCAATGATCACATGGTTGTC
The DNA here is from genome assembly GCF_035668035.1 of Candidatus Thiothrix phosphatis. Classification (NCBI taxonomy): domain Bacteria; kingdom Pseudomonadati; phylum Pseudomonadota; class Gammaproteobacteria; order Thiotrichales; family Thiotrichaceae; genus Thiothrix; species Candidatus Thiothrix phosphatis. The sequence goes on from NZ_JAYMYJ010000012.1 coordinate 2,176, forward strand.
CGTGGTGTTACTCATAACGCAGCGCCTCCGCAGGCTGGACTTTGGACGCGCGCCAAGCGGGATACAAGGTCGCCAGCATCGACATGATCAGGGAACTGGCCATGATGACCAGCACATCGCCCGGATTGACCTGCGACTCCAGTTCACTGATGAAATAAACGTCCGAATTGATGAAATGGGTATTGAACAGGCGTTCCAGCACCGGCACGATGACATCCAGGTTGGAGGCCAGCAGCACGCCCAGCACCACCCCCAAAAACGTGCCCAGCACCCCGATCAGGGTTCCCTGCACCATGAAGATTTTCATCACCCGCCCGGATGACAGCCCCAGGGTGCGCAGGATGGCGATGTCGCCTTCCTTGTCCGTCACCACCATCACCAGCGTGGACACCAGATTGAACGCCGCCACCGCAATGATCAGCAGCAGGATGATGAACATCACCGATTTCTGCGCCTGGATAGCCTTGAACTGGTTTTTGTTCAAGTTGGTCCAGTCATTCACCCACATGTCCGGCCAGTTCAGGCTCATGCGGCTGAGGATTTCCTGCCCAACCTTGGGTGCCAGATACAAGTCGTCCAAAGTCAGGCGCAAGCCGGTCACATGGTCGCCCATTTCGAAGGTTTTGGCCGCGTCCTGCAAATTGATGTAGGCGAAACTGCTGTCATACTGCTGCATGTCGACACGGAAAATGGCAGCGATGGTGAAACGTTGCAGCGCAGGCAATTCGCCGGTTTCCAGCGCATTTTCTCCAGGGCTGACCAAGGTCAGGGAATCCCCCACCTTGACCTTGAGTTCTTTGGCCATGGTTGCGCCGATGGCGATATTGAAACTGCCCGGCACCAGCTTGGCCATATCACCGGAAACCACATGCTTGAACACCGTGCTGACCTGGCTTTCCATATCCGGCTCCACCCCCTGCAACATGGCACCACGCGCCTCATCACCCTGATTGAGCATGGCTGCCTTTTCGATGAACGGGGAAACTGCCTGCACATGCGGATAATCCAGCAATTCTTCCCGCACCTTGCGCCAGTCCGGCACCATCAGGTTGGTTTCAGACACGGTGATATGCGCCAGCATCCCCATGATGCGTTCGCGCATGGTCTGTTCGAAACCGTTCATCACCGACAGCACCGTAATCAACACCAGCACGCCGATGGCGATGCCGACGATGGACGCCAGCGAAATGAAGGAAATGAAATGTTTCTGCCGCCGCGCACGGGTATAGCGCAGGCCAACGAACAACTCCAGCGGGTGGAATATCTTGTCATTCATAACGCAGGGACTCCGCAGGCTGGACTTTGGATGCGCGCCATGCCGGATAGACCGTCGCCAGCACTGAGGCAATCAATGACGCAAGCGCAATCCACCACACATTTTCCCAACGCAGGTCGGACGGGATCTCACTGATATAAAACACGTCGGAGGAGAAGATCTGGAATCCAAACGTTTTCTCAATCGCCGGAATCACAACATCGATGTTCAGCGACAGCCACACACCAAGGGCGACGCCGACCAGGGTGCCGAACACGCCAATGATGCTGCCCTGGATCATGAAAATACGCATGACACGCCCGCCATCCATGCCGAAGGTGCGCAAAATGGCGATGTCCGACTCCTTGTCATTCACCGTCATCATCAATGACGCCACCAAGTTGAACAGCGCCACGCACACCACCAGGAACAGGATCAGGGTCATGGCGATGCGCTCAGTCTTGACGGCGCGGAAGAAATTGCCGTGCTCCTCGCTCCAGTCCGTCACCTCATATTGTTTGCCCAGCCTGGCCTGCAACGCATGGCCGACATCCTGCGCCGCAAACATGTCATCCAGCTTCAAACGGATGCCGCCGACATCGTCCCCCAGCCGGAACAGCCGTTGGGCATCGCTGAGTTCAATAAAGCCGGTCATGCCATCGTATTCCGGGTGGCCGATCTGGTAGATGCCGACCACCGTAAAACGTTTCAGGCGCGGCAAGATACCAGCGGGCGTCACCTGCACCTGCGGCACAATCACCGTCACCTTGTCGCCTGGCGTCACGCCTAGACCGGAGGCCACTTCCACACCCAGCACAATGCCGTATTCGCGCGGTTTGAGCTTGTCGAAACCACCCTCCAGCATCTTGAAATTCACATCGCTGACCTGCCCCTGCAAGGACGGGTCAATACCCTGCAACACAACCCCCCGCATCAGGTTGCCATTGGTCAGCATCACCTGTTTTTGCACGTAAGGTGCCGCACCAATCACACGTTTTTGCGCCTTTAATCCATCCAATTTCGCCGTCCAGTCAGCAAGCTGGCCATTTGTCCCTGAAACCGTGACATGCGAAACCACCCCCAGTATCTTGTCCCTGAGTTCCTTTTCAAACCCGTTCATGATCGACAGCACGGTGATCAGCACCAAAACCCCCAACAGGATGCCGAGCATTGAAGCAAACGAGATGAACGAGATGAAACGGTTACGCCGCCGTGAATGCGTGTACCGCTGACCGATGAATAATTCGAGTGGTGTAAACATGGCTGGCGATTGTACCGTGCTGACTGTAAAAACACAGCATTAACTATTGAGTGTCGTCCAATAATAAAAGTATCGGGAGATAAGACATGCGTCTGTCCAAATGGTTTAGCGTCCTGCTGCTTTCCGTCCCATTTTTCATCACTTCAGCGTTCGCCGACTACCCCACGCGCGGCATGAGCATGAAAACCGTCAAAGCCCACTATGGCGCGCCCTATTCCGTGCATAAATCCGCCGGGCCTGTCAAAAAACGCTGGCCGCGCATCACCGTGTGGAATTATGGCGGGTTTTCGGTTTATTTTGAGCGCAACACGGTGCTGCATACAGTAGTGCATTGAACTTACACACCAAGTTCAGCCATCTGTGGATTCGGCAAAGTTGGCTTCAATTTCAACAACGCCTTCTTTTTCCGGCGAAACATCACCCATGGCACTGACCGAGCCTGAATCTTCCCGTGCGAGTTCAACACCCTGTGTATAACCCAAAGTTTCCATCGACTCCGAGCGGCGGATGACTTCATCACGTTGCTCCTCCAGCAATGGATAACGCACGGTGCAAAAACCCAGCCCATTATAAACAATCCGGCAAAACCGCTCCTTGCGCGATAACCATCATCCTTTTACATGCGGGCACCCTGAGTCGACCACCAGAATTAGCTGAAATTTCTGTAAGTTTGTCTACAATTGGCAACTTTACCGTAAGACTCGCAGGCATCCAGTTTGGCGTTCACCCAACTTCAACAAGCAGAAAACCCATGACAACACATCACCAACCCCACAACCTGCTCGTGACCGGCGGCGCTGGTTTCATCGGCACCAATTTCGTCCATTACTGGCTACAGCAATATCCTGACAACCGTTTGGTGGTGCTGGATGCGCTGACCTACGCTGGCCGTCACGAGAACCTGCAACCGTTGGAAGGCCAGGCCAATTTCCGGTTTGTGCATGGCGACATCCTCGACCAAGCGCTGGTGGAAACGCTGCTGCGCGAAGAAAACATCGACACCATTGTGCATTTCGCCGCCGAATCCCATGTCGACCGCTCGATTTACGGGCCGGACGCCTTCCTGAAAACCAACATCGACGGCACCCACAGCCTGCTGAAAGCGGCGAAAAAGGTCTGGCTGGAGGAAAAACCGGGCTTCGCCCACCGTTTCCACCACGTTTCCACTGATGAGGTGTACGGCACGCTGTCGCCAACTGACCCTGCGTTCACCGAAACCACGCCGTATGCACCGAATTCGCCCTATGCCGCCAGCAAAGCCTCATCCGACCATATTGTGCGCGCCTACCAGCACACCTACGGCTTGCAGACCACCACCAGCAACTGCTCCAACAACTACGGGCCGTACCAATACCCGGAAAAGTTGATCCCGCTGGCGATTTCCAACCTGCTGCAAGGCAAGCCGGTGCCAATTTACGGCGATGGGCAACAGGTGCGTGACTGGTTGTATGTGGATGACCACAACCGTGGCATCGACCTGATCATCCGCACTGGGCGAACGGGCGAAACCTACAATATCGGCGGCAACAACGAACAGGCCAACCTGAGCCTGATCCATGAATTGTGCGCGTTGCTGGATGCGTGCTTCCCGGATTCCCCACATGCGCCGCACCAACAGCACATCACTTACGTGGCTGACCGGCCAGGGCATGACCGCCGCTACGCCATCGACAACCGCAAGATTTGCCGCGAACTTGGCTACGAACCGGCTGAAACCTTCCAGTCCGGGCTGGCGAAAACACTCGACTGGTATCTGGCGCATCCGGCGTTCTGGCAAGGCGGCGTCAAGCTGTTCGGCGTCCATGGAGGCAAAGCTTGACACAGTGCCGTATCTGCGGCAGCGAAGGCGCGCACCGGAGCTATGTCGCCAGGGAAATGATGCTGGGATTGCGCAGCGAACACCGCTATTTCCAGTGCATGGACTGCGAGTGCCTGCAAATCGAGCAAATCCCGGACAATCTGGCAGATTATTATCCGGATCATTACTATTCCTACCGCGCCCCTGGCGGTTCCGGCAACCCCTTGCAGAAAGCCCTGACCCGGATGCGCGACAGCTATGAAATAACCGGCAAAAACCTGCCAGGGCGCATCATGCACCTGCTGGCGCCGAACGCGAAACTCGCCACCTTGCGCCCCCTCCAGCTTTCCCAAGACGCCCGCATCTTGGACGTAGGCTGCGGCGCAGGCATTTTGCTGCATTCCCTGCGCGAAACCGGCTTCCACAACCTGTTGGGCATTGACCCTTTCAACCGCGACGACATCGTTTACCCGAATGGCCTGCGGATCGAAAAGCGCGACATTTTCAGCGAACAGGGGCAGTGGGATCTGGTGATGTTCCACCATTCGTTTGAGCACCTGACCGACCAGCAGGCGCATTTGCAGCAAGCGTTCAAGCTGTTGCAGCCGGGCGGTGCGGCGCTGGTGCGTTTGCCGACAGTTTCTTCCTATGTCTGGCAGGAATACGGTGTGAACTGGGTGCAACTGGATGCGCCACGCCATCTGTACCTGCATTCGCTCAAAAGCATGGAAAGGCTGGCGCAGCAGTGCGGGTTCCTGAGCGAACGGGTTGTGTATGATTCCAACGCCCTGCAATTTTGGGGCAGCAAGCAGTACGAACAGGACATTCCCCTGCGCGACCCGCGCTCCTGGACGGAATCACCGGAAAACTCACTGTTTACCGCCAAACAAATCCGCCATTTCGAACAGCGGGCGCAAGAACTGAACGCACTCAACCAGGGCGACCAGGCGGCGTTCTACCTAAGGAAACCGGCATGAACAGGCCGCCGAAATTGCTGGCCATCTCTTCGCCGGGCGGACATTGGATCCAGCTAACCCGTTTGTGCCAAGGGCTGGAAAGCCGTTACACGCTGGTTTACGCCCTGCCCTCGGCCTTGTTTGGCGCGCCGAAGATGGCGGATGGCCAGAAAGTCTATTCCGTCCTTGATGTCAGCGCCGATGACAAATGGCGGCTGGTTCCCTGCGCCCTGCAAGTGCTGTATATCCTGCTGAAGGAACGCCCCAGGGCGATCCTTTCCACCGGCGCGGCTCCCGGCGCCATCGCCATCTGGTTGGGCAGCCTGCTCGGCGTGCGCACCATTTGGGTGGACAGTATCGCCAATGTCAAACAGTTGTCCAGGGCGGGCAGGCTGGCGCAAAAGCGTGCAGATGTGTTCCTGACCCAGTGGGAACACCTGAGCAATGGGCAAACCATCCTCTACAAGGGAGCCGTGCTGTGATTTTTGTCGCCGTCGGCACCCAGTTTCCGTTTGACCGCCTGATCCGCTGTGTGGACGAATGGGCCGCCCCGCGCCACATCGACGGCGTTGCCCAGATTGCCGATGGCACTTACCTGCCCCAACACCTGCGTTGGGAACGCTTCATGAACACCGATGTTTTCAACCAGCACTTGCAGGCCGCCAGCCTGATTATTTCCCATGCAGGCATGGGCAACATCATCACCGCGTTGGAAAACCGCAAGCCCATCATCGTCATGAACCGCCAACACGCACGGGGTGAGCACCGCAACGACCACCAGCTTGACGGGCTGGCATGGATGGGCAAACTGCCCGGCGTTTACACCGCTTCGACCTGTGAGGATTTGTGCGCCTTGCTGGAGCGGCGGCATGAACTGGCGGCGGCAGCCGTCAGCACGGCGGCGCGCAGGCAAGCCCTGGTGGATTTCATCGACCAGGCCATCCGCGCATGACCCGGAAAGATCCTTCCCTGCTCCTCACCAGCATACTCTCCACGATCGCCCGCTTTGCCGGGGTCGGGCTGAATTTCGTGGTCGCCATCACCCTGACCCGCACCTTGCCGATGGACGAGGCGGGAATGGTCTTCATGCTGATGACGCTGGTGACGGGCGTTTCCCTGTTCAGCCGCATGGGGGTGGAACAGTGGCTGGTGCGGGATGTGGCGCGCATCCAGGAAACCGCCACAGACCAACAGGGCATGCATTTGCGCGCCGCCTACCGCCTGGTGCTGGTCAGCAGCGGCGTTTTCATGTTGGGCTGGCTGGTCTTCGCGCCATTGTCGCAACACTGGCTGTTTGATGACGCCATCCGGATGCCGCCGTTGCTGCTGGCGGGCGGCGGCATCCTGTTCTTCAATCTGGTGATGCTGAATTCATCGTTTTTGAAAGCCATCCGCCATACATCCGAATCCATCCTGGTGCAGAATTCATTGCCAGCGGTGGCCTATATGTTGCTGATCCTGGCGTTCTGGCCGGTGTTCAGGGAAAACCAGCATTACCTGTTGCTGTATACCGCTTCGCTGTTGCTGGCGGGCGTTGCGTCCTTTCACTGGCTGCGGCCATGGTGGCACTGCCTGCATCCGACCCAGAGCGGCCACTTCAGCGTGCGCGATGTTTTGGCGCAATCACTGCCGCTGGCGCCAGTGTCGTTTTTTTCTTTCCTGATGCTGTGGGCGGACACCCTGCTGACCGGCCTGCTGTTGAACAACGCCGATGTGGCGCTGTTTACGGTGGCGGCCCGGCTATCGTTTGTCAGCCTGTTTTTCCTGGGGGCGCTGGACGCCACCATCTACCCGCGCCTGCTGAAGATCCACAAGCATCAGCCGGAACAACTGGCGCGCTTTTTCTGGCAGGCAACCGGATTGGTGGCGGGCGTGCTGGGTGCCGTCACCTTGCTGCTGCTGTTGCTGGGCGATACGTTGCTGGCAGTGTTCAAGCCGGAGTATGTACAAGCAGGAGGGACGCTGGCGATCCTGCTGGCAGCGCAACTGGCGCGAGCATTGAGCCTGACATTTTCCTTCATGTTCATCATCCAGGAGCAGGTTCGCCACCTCAACATCATGTTGGGAATGGCGCTGGTTGTGAACATTATCGCCAACCTGCTGCTGATTCCGGCCTACGGCATTGAGGGTGCCGCCAGCGCCACGCTAGTGGCCAATCTGGCGCTGACCAGCGGCGTGGCGGCGCTGTTCTTTAAAAACCATCTGCTGGGCAAACATGATGGGGTTTTATAGGGCAGCTGCATGTTGAGAGTCATCGCCATCCTGTTTGTCATTTCGATTTTCATCCCGGTGGAGTTCTATACCATGCTGGGGTCGGTGCGGATCGAAGCCTACCGCGTTGTGCTGGGGTTGGCGCTGCTGTATGCAGTCTTCAATTTCCGTCAGGTGTTACAGGATGCCGATCTGGTGGATATTCTGCTGGTCGCCCTGACCGCCTTGGTGTTCGCCAGCTTCTGGGCCAATCACGGCATACAAAAAGCGGTGGAGTCGACAGGGATTTTCGCTATCGAAACCCTTGGCGCGTTTTATCTGGCGCGCCTGTTCATCAATTCACCGCAGCGTTTTTACTGGTTCAACCAAATTTTTATTACGGTGTTGGCCTTGCTGACGGCCTTCACCTTGTACGAAGCGTTCACCCAGCACCGTGTCCTGCATGAAATCGCTGAAAAAATTACCGGGCATCAGGCGTTGGACCCTAGGCTATACACACACTATTACATTCGTGGCGGCATCATGCGGGCCACCAGCCTGTTTGCCCATCCAATACTGTACGGGACGTTGCTGGCGATGTTTTTCCCGTTTGCAGTGCTGCTGGCATGGCGCAGCCATAGGCTGGGAACTTGGGCCAGTTTGGGCGGGCTGGTGACATCCATGGTTCTGACGCTGTCTTCCGCCCCGTTGCTGTCGATCATTTTTCAGACGCTCATCGGCATCCTGGCGACCTTCTGGCATAACGCCCGTAAATTCTGGGTATCGCTCTTTTTTGGCGGGCTGGCGACGGCGATGCTGATTGAGGCGATGTCCAACCGGGGTTTTTTTGGCGTCCTGATTTCCTACCTGACCTTCAACCCCAACACTGGCTATTTCCGCATCCTGCAATGGCAGTACACGGCTGATGACATCGCCGACAACCTGACCCTGGGGATCGGCCATCACGACTGGACACGCCCGTATTGGATGGAATGGATGGGCAACAGCATCGACAGTTTCTGGCTGTTGCTGATCCTGCAACATGGCCTGTTTGCCCTGATCCTGTTGTTGGCCGCCTGCCTGTATGCGGCCTTCCACACCCTGAATCTGGCGCACCGGCATTGCGGGCAGCACCGTTGGATGGTGACAGCCTGGATATTGTCATTCATGTCGCTGATCCTGATTGGTTTTACGGTGGATTACTTCGGCAAGCTGCACCCTTTGTTTTTCTTCATGCTGGGGGCGATCAGCTGGGCGCGTGACTACCCGCAATGGAACCGTCAAGCGGAAGAACTGGCGTCCAGCGGCGATTCCTCCAATACTGTCAACCGCGATGATAGGGAAACGACGGCATAAAATGAGACTACGTTTTATCAACCAAAGAGTGTTTATGTGGCTGGTGGGTCTCCGTAATGGCTTATTATGGCTACGGACATGGGGCTTCCGCACGTTGTACGGCATGAATATCGCCCCTGACGTGCGCATTTCCTTCAAGGCACGCTTGGACAAGACCAACCCGCGCTGCATCGAAATCGGGGAAAAGACCTACATTGCGTTTGACGCCATCATTCTGGCGCATGACTACGCCACCCGGCGTCACGGCGGCCGGTTTGAGCAAAAAACACGTATTGGCTGTAACTGCTTTATTGGTTGCGCCGCCATTATTTTGCCGGGCGTCACTATCGGCGACCAGGTCATCGTGGGCGCTGGCAGCGTTGTCACCCGAGATGTCCCCGCCCATTCCATTGTGGCAGGCAATCCGGCCAAGGTGGTGCGCTCCGGCATTCAAACCATTGCCTATGGGAGGCTGGCATGAGCCAAACAGCCCCTGAAATCAGCGTCATCCTCGTTTCCTACAACACGGTTGGCTATATCCGCCGGGCGTTGGAGTCCCTCTACCGGGAAACACAACTGGCCACCTTTGAAGTGATTGTGGTGGACAATGCCTCCAGTGACAATTCCGCCGCCATGATCCGGCAGTTTTTCCCACAGGCCACGCTGATCGAATCCGGCTCCAACCTGGGGTTTGCAGGCGGTGTGCAATTGGGGGCCAAACAGGCGCAGGGGCAATACCTGCTGCTGCTCAATCCCGACACCATCATCTTGAACGCCGCTGTTGACCGCTTGTTGCACTTCGCCAAACTGTGCCCTGACAATGGCATATGGAGCGGCGTCACCCGCAATCAGGACATGAGCCTGAACACCCAGCACGCCTGGGCCAGACCCAGTTTCCCCGACCTGTTGTTCAGCGCGTTGGGCCTGAGCAAACTGTTCAGCAACACCTGCCTGTTCAATCATGCCAATTACGGTTGCTGGAAACGTGACAGCGTCAAGGAAGTCGATATTGTTTCCGGCTGCTTTTTTCTCACCAGCCGCGCGTTGTGGGACAAGCTGGGCGGGCTAGACCCCAGTTTTTTCATGTACGCCGAAGAAGCCGATTATTGCCTGCGGGCCAAAGCGCTAGGTTATCAGCCGATTGTGACACCTGACGCCCAGATTGTTCACCATGGCGGCGTCAGCCACAGCCATTTTTCCGGCAAATTGGTCAAGCTGTTGAAAGGCAAGGTGGAACTGATCAACCGGCATGTCTCCCCGGCCAAACGCCCGGCATACAGGTTTCTGCTGTACCTGTATGTCCTAAACAAATACTTGTTGCACAGCCTGTTGAAGCCCCGTTCCGAACAGCGCCGGGAATGGCAGGCTGTCTTCGCCCAACGCGCCGACTGGCTACAGGGATACCGTTGATGGCCACCGTCATTGTCCCTGCGCATAATGAGGCCAGCGTCATCCGCCGCTGTCTGGATAGCTTGGTGAAACAGCCAGGGATGGATACCCTGATTGTCGCCTGCAACGGTTGCACCGATAACACCGTTGAAATTGTCCGCAATGAATACCCACAGGCGATCTGCCTGGAAATTGCCAAGCCTTCCAAAGTCCATGCATTGAATGAGGCGGAAAAATGCCTGACAAGTTGGCCGGTGTTCTATATCGACGCCGACACGCAGCTGGCACCGAACGCTGTCCAGGCCATTACGCAAGCATTGGCGGCGGACAGCGGCACCCTGCTGGCGGCACCAGAGCCAGTGATTGACACATCCCAATCTTCTTGGCCAGTGCGGCAGTATTACCGCCTCTGGCTGCAACTGCCGTATATCCGCGATGGCGTGGTGGCGACTTGCAGTTACGTCATTACCCAATCCGGCCGCCAACGCTTCCGTGAATTCCCGCCCATCATCAATGATGATGGCTTTGTCCGCTGCCAGTTTGAACGCCAGGAACGCCGCAATATTCCAGGGGCGCAAATTTTCATTACTGCGCCGCGTAACCTTGCGTCACTCATCAAGATCAAGACCCGCGCCCGGCTTGGCAATATGCAGCTGGCTGCTGCCAGGTTGTGTCCCAAAACAGACAAAAAGCTTTACGCGCGTATCTTGCGCGACAAACTCCTCAGCTGGGAGTTCATTCCGGCCATCGTCTATTTGTTGATTGCCAGCGCCATCCGCTTTCGGGCTTCCCGGCAATTCCGCCAGATTCATAGTTATACATGGGAGAAAGACCAGTCTTCCCGGTGATGCAATTGCAACAAAATGTGTCCCTGCCACCCCAATCAGGAGGTTGTTACTTGTGTTTTTTTTACGACAAAGCTGCTGTAAATAAGCTATATTAGGAGGCAGTTTAAGCAGCCGATGAGTGTCTTCAGGCTGCGTGGCGGTTGAACAATCATATTATATAACAAATGGATGGTTGTTTTTGTGCCACTTATGAGCTTGCTTGTAAAGTAAAATGAGGTGTTGTTTTCTTGCATCAGCCATCACGCCTATTGCGCGAGGGGAAAGTTGGTTCATTAATAATACACTCCATGGCGATGTCTGCGGCAGACGCCATTAGAGGACAACAGTTGAATGGAAAATTTGAAAGCAAACAATAAAATCAGCTCCGAACTGATCTACCGGACAACGGATACGCTCATCATTATGGGCATCCTCCTGCTCGCTTCCCTATATTCCCGCACCTACAACATGGAAGGCTATCTGGCCGTCGCATTAGGCGGCGCACTCCTGTTTGGTTTTGTTGGCCGCTTCAGCGACATCTACACCTCCTGGGGCGGACGCCCATTTCTGCGCGATGAGGTCATACGTTTGGTTATGACCTGGCTGATCACCTTTTTGTTCCTGATCTTTTTCATTTTTGCATTAAAAATATCCGAACAGTTTTCCCGCTTTATATTGATCAGCTGGCTATTGCTCACACCACTCTTACTGATTGGCAACCGTTACGCCCTGCGCTCCCTGCAACGGTCGCTCAAGCGCATTGGCCTTAACAACCGCACCATCGCCATTGCGGGCATTACTGAACAAGGCTTGCATTTTGCTGAAATGCTTGAAAAACAACCAGAATCAGGATTTCAGATTGCCGGTTTCTACCATCTTGACGACGAGGCAGACGCCACGAATTTGCCTAGCTGCTACGCTTGCCTGGGAAATATCCAAACCATGGTGAAGGCAGCCCGTACCGGCGAATGGGACCAAATCTATCTGGCTCCGGCGGCAGGGCAATCCGCATCCTCCTTGCGCTTAATCAATGAACTTGCTGACACGCTGACCCCTATCCGCCTGATTCCTGATGACTTCACCAATTCATTGCTGCACAGCCGTTACATGGAAATCGCCGAGACACCCGTCCTGCATATTTATGACGCGCCTTTGTCATTGCAAAGTGCTGTCATCAAACGCCTGGAAGACCTGTTCCTGGGGTTGTTGATCCTGTTGCTGGTGTCCCCGTTATTGGCCATGATCGCCATCGCCATCAAGCTCGACTCCCCAGGGCCGGTGTTGTTCAGGCAAACCCGTCATGGGTTGCGCGGCGAGAAATTTGCCGTGTTGAAATTCCGTACCATGCGCGTCTGTGAAAATGGCTGCAACATCAGGCAAGCCACCCGCAACGACCACCGGATCACCCGTGTAGGCGCATTTTTACGTAAGACCTCCCTGGACGAACTGCCCCAATTCATCAATGTCCTGCAAGGTCATATGTCCATTGTCGGCCCCCGCCCACACGCCGTCGCCCATAATGAAGAATACCGCCAACTGATTCCCGGCTACATGCTGCGCCATTTGATGAAGCCCGGCATTACCGGTTGGGCGCAAATCAATGGTTGGCGGGGGGAAACCGACACCTTGTTCAAAATGCAGAAACGCGTGGAGCTTGATATGGAGTACATCCGCGCCTGGAGCCTGGGGTTGGATTTGCGGATTATCCTGGTCACCGCCGTTAAGACCTTGTATGACAAAAATGCTTACTGAGCCGGTCATCCAGTGAGGGTTGAACAGCTTACCTTTACCCGTTACGTGGCGGCGCTGACGGTGGTCTTTTTTCATTATGGCAAAACGGTTTTTCCTGCCGACATTCCATTGCTGAATCCTGTGGTGGCGGCTGGGCCGGTGGCAGTGAGCTACTTTTATGTCCTGTCCGGCGTCATCATGGCGATTGCTTATTACCAACCAGGCCAGCAACGGCCCTTGAAGGCATGGCGCTACTGGCTGGCGCGGGCGGCGCGCATTTACCCCGTTTACCTGTTGGCGCTGTTGCTGATGATTGCTGCCAAGCGGCATGCATCCGGCAGTGACCCGGTAACAGTTGGGTTAAGCCTCAGTATGTTGCAGGCTTGGTTTCCAGGCTTCCCGTTGACGCTGAATTCGCCGGGCTGGTCCCTATCGGTGGAGGCGTTTTTCTACCTGTGTTTCCCTTGGTTGGTCATGCTGGCGCATCGCCGCATCCGGCAGCTTGGCATTGCGGCGCTGCTGTTGTGGCTGGCGACACAAACGGGGCATACGTTATTGCTCAACTCCGGGTATTACGCGCCATTCAATTGGCTACATGACGCCATTTTCTACAACCCGCTGATGCACCTGAACACCTTCCTCATCGGCTTCGTCGCAGGCGTATGGCTACTGGAAGGCAAATTGCGCTGGCTGCACGATCCTGGCATGAATTTGGCCGGATTGGCGGTGGTTTCATTCCTGACCCTTGCATTGCTGATGCTCCGGCCGCTATTGATCGAATACAGCGGGATAAAATTTGACTACACCAATGGCCTGATCGCGCCGTTATTCCTACTATTCATTCTGTTGCTGGCGCTCAATGATGGCGGAATCAGCGCCTTTTTGCGCCATAAGTGGCTGGTGTTGCTGGGGGAAGCCAGCTTTTCACTGTATATCCTGCAAAAACCCCTGCACGGCCTGTATGAAAAGCTGGTGCCTGCCGCCATACCGCCCGACAGCGCCGTGCATTTCTACCTGTTCGTCATTGTGCTCACGGCTACAGCGCTGTTTTCCTTCTGGTTCTTTGAAACCCCGCTGCGCCGTTCCATCAACAACTTTGTTAACCGCTCCCCATAAGAATTGCTACAATCGGGCGCTGAAAATCAATCTGCCCATACAGACCATCCAACCATGCAATACGACAAGCACAATACCAACCAAAACCGCAATAACCCTGCCCAGAACCCCAACCTAATGAAAGCCCAAGACAATCTTGACTTGCGTGAATTTGGGCGAACCCTGGCGCGGCGCAGGCGGATGATCCTGCTGGTCACCGCCGTCACCATTTTTCTGACGCTGCTGATCACCCTGTTCAGCAAACCCGTGTACCGTGCAACCGCCACTGTGCAGATCGAGCGTGAAGCCGCCAAGGTGGTCGACATTGATTTTCTGGGGGCTGGCGACATCCGCGACACCCGCGACTTTTACCAGACCCAGTTCGAACTGATCCGCAGCCGTGCATTGGCGGCAAAAGTCATCAGCAGCCTGAACCTGGGGGAAAAACTTTCCAGCACCTCCATCCTCGGCCAGATCAAGGAATGGCTCCACCTTGTCGACAAGGAAAGGGAACAGGCGGCGCTTGAAGAGCTGCTGCTGGATAACCTGACGGTGGAGCCGGTCAAGAATTCACGCTTGGTCGCCGTCAGTTATACGTCGTCAGAGCCGGGGCAGGCGGCGGAAATCGCCAACGCTGTCGTGCGCACGTTCAAGGACATGAATACCGAACGCCGCCTTTCGGCCACGTCCGAAGCCAAGGAATACCTGGACAAAAGCGTTCAGGAAACCAAGGCCAAACTGGATGAATCCGAGGCACGCTTGAACCAGTATGCGCGTGAACATGAAATTTTCCAGCTGGAGGGGGAAGACTCCACCACCTCTGCGTTTGCCCTCAAGCAGCTTTCCGAAGAGCTCGTCAAAGTGCAAAAGCAACGTATCGAACAGGAAAGCAAGCTTGAAATCCTGGCGGACAAGAACCGCTCCCTGAGTGACCGTGCCGGAGTCCTTGAACATGACGCCGCTTACCTTCAGGAACTGGGGCAGCGGCTGGACAAGCTAAAAGTCCAGCAACGGGAAACGCCCAACAACAATATCACCACCCAGATTGACAAACTCGAACAAGATATAGGGCTTGAGATCACCGCCCGGCTCGACACCATGAAAACGGAACTGGATGCAGCCAAGAAGAAAGAAGCATTGATCCGCGAAGGCATGGCCAGAGCCAAAACAGAGGCCATGCAGGAACAAGACAGCGCCTCCGCTTACAACACCCTCAAGCGCGAAGTCGCCACCAACCAGGAACTCTACCAAAACCTGCTGCAACGCCTAAAAGAGGTCAATATCGCGGGGGGCGTCAACACCAACAATATCGCCATCATTGACCCTGCGCAGGCACCGCTGGAAAAATTCAAGCCCAATTTGCCGACCAACCTGCTGTTTGGCTCCTTGTTGGGAGTGTTGCTGGGCATCGCGGCTGCATTTATGCGTGAATTCCTGGACGACACCGTCAGCGATGCTGGCGAATTGGAGCGCATCACCCAACTGCCGTTGCTGGGTGTCCTGGCGGAAACGCCTGGGGTAGGCAGCGGACAAATGGCGCGCATGAGCGTCAACAAGCCGCGCTCGCCCATCGCCGAAGCCTTCCGCTCCTTACGCACCAGCCTTCGATTCCAGTTGCAAGATGTGGAAAAACCAATCAGTTTCGTCACCAGCACCAACGCCAGTGAAGGCAAAAGCACAACGTCTGTCAACCTGGCAGGTTCCTACGCCAGCGCTGGCAACAAAGTCCTGTTGATAGACGCTGACCTGCGCAACCCTTCCCTGCACAAGCTGATGGGGATCAAGGCCGCGCCCGGACTGGCCAATTACCTTTCCGGAGCCATTGACGCCCGCACACTGGCGCAGGAAACCGACATCCATAACCTGTACCTGATTCCGGCGGGCGGCTTGCCGAATGACCCGACCGAATTGTTGTCCTCCCCCAGTATGCAAGCGCTGCTGGACGCTTTCCGGAAAGAGTTTGACCAAATTATCCTGGATGGCCCGCCCGTCCTCGGGCTGGCGGATGCGCCGATATTGGCGTCCTTGTCCCATGCGACCATAGTGACAGTCCGCGCTGGACACACCCGTAAGGGAATGCTGGAAAACGCCCTGACCCGCTTACGCCGCTCACACGCGCCATTGGCGGGTGTCTTGCTGAACCGGGTGGATTTGGATAGTGGTTACGGTTACGAATACGGCAGCTATGTCTATCAGGCTGAAAGTGTGGAGGCCAAGCACAGCGCTTTCAGCAAGTGGATCAGCGCCCTGAAAAAACTGTAATTCACCGGCTGCACCCGTAAAATGTGTGCGACTTAGATCATCAGGAGAAATATTGTGTCTGTTGCGCTCGCCTTACATGTCTTGTCTGTTGTCGTCTGGGTCGGCGGCATGCTGTTTGCCCACCTGTCATTGCGCCCGGTTGCAGCCTCTGTGCTGGAGCCACCGCAACGGCTGACATTATGGGTGGGTGTTTTTGGCCGTTTTTTCCCTATGGTGTGGGTGGCGATAGCCCTGATCCTCACTTCCGGTTACTGGATGCTGTTGGGGCCATTCGGTGGTTTCGCCAATGCGCCTGTCTTCGTCCATATCATGAATGGCTTGGGCATCATCATGGTGCTGATTTTCCTGTACGTCTATTTCATGCCTTACCCACGCTTGTGCAAAGCCGTTGCTGAACAACGCTGGCCGGACGGAGCCAAAGCCTTGGCACAAATCCGGATGCTGGTTGGCGTCAATATGAGCATCGGCGCGCTTACCATCGTGATCGCGGCGGGCGGAAAGTATTTTCTGTGATGGATGATGTCTTACGCTTGCAGGATATTGGCGCGGCTCCCATTGTCGCCTTGCTTGCACGGTATGGTTTGACGCTGCGGTTGGTGGCCGACAACACCCCCATTCCGGGCAGCTACTGGCATGAGGACGAGGCCGGAATCATCGCCCTGGATGTGTTCGCGCGCCAGGACACGCCCTTGCATTCCATCCTGCATGAAGCTTGCCACACCATCTGCATGGATCAGTCGCGTCGCGCCGCGCTGCACACGGATGCCGGGGGCGAATATGCGGAGGAAGACGCCGTCTGTTATCTGCAAATCTTGTTGGCCGATGGCATTCCCGTGTTTGGACGCAGACGCATGTGGAAGGATATGGATGCATGGGGCTACACCTTCCGGCTGGGTTCGGCCAGACGCTGGTTTGAAGACGATGCGGAAGATGCGGAGGCATGGTTGATCCAGCACGGACTGCTGATGGCCAACGACGAAATAATTTTCAGGTTGAGGGCTTAAAGGATAAGCATCCTGGGGATTGAAAGCCTTCCCCCTCGTCGGAGGAAGGCTTGGGAAGAACTTATCAGTTCTTGCTCTTGTCCACGATTTTCTGAATCCACGGCATCATGGCACGCAGCCTAGTACCAGTCGTTTCGATTGGGTGCGCTGCATTGTTGCGGCGGTAGGCAGTCATGGACGGGTAGCCCATCGCGCCTTCGGTAACAAACATTTTGGCGTATTCGCCGTTCTGGATGTCTTTCAACGCTTGGCGCATGGCCGCGCGGGACTGCTCGTTGATGACCTTCGGCCCGGTGACATACTCACCATACTCCGCATTGTTGGAGATGGAGTAGTTCATGTTGGCGATGCCACCTTCGTACATCAGGTCAACAATCAGTTTCAGCTCGTGCAGGCATTCGAAATAAGCCATTTCAGGCGCATAACCGGCTTCCACCAGGGTTTCGAAACCTGCCTTGACCAATTCAACCGCACCACCGCACAACACCGCCTGTTCGCCGAACAGATCAGTTTCAGTTTCATCCTTGAACGTGGTTTCGATAATGCCGGTACGGCCACCGCCGATAGCGGAGGCGTAAGACAATGCCAGATCCTTGGCCTGCCCGGACGCATTGCGGAAAACCGCGATCAGGTCAGGGATGCCGCCGCCCTTGACGTATTCGTTGCGGACAGTATGGCCCGGTGCTTTCGGCGCCACCATGATGACGTCCAGGTCAGCGCGCGGCACAATCTGGTTGTAATGGATGGCGAAACCGTGGGCAAATGCCAAGGTTGCACCTGGTTTCAGGTTCGGCTCGATTTCCTGGCGGTACAATTGGCTTTGGAATTCATCCGGGGTCAAGACCATGACCACATCAGCAGCAGCGACCGCTTCCACAACAGACGCCACTTTCAAGCCGGCGTTCTGCGCCTTGGCGACGGAGGGGGAATTCATGCGCAAGCCTACGGTAACATCAACGCCGGAGTCTTTCAGGTTGCAGGCATGGGCGTGGCCTTGGGAGCCATAACCAATGATTGAAACCTTTTTACTGCGAATAATGGAAAGGTCAGCGTCTTTGTCGTAATAAATATTCAGTGCCATGTCAGTACCTTAAATCAATCAACTATTGAGTTAAACACGCAAGGATGTTTCGCCGCGCGCAATGCCCATGCTGCCGGAACGCACCACTTCCACAATACGGAATTCCTTCAGGGCGTTGACAAAAGCATCCAGCTTGGTGCGGTCGCCGGTCAGCTCGATCGTATACATCTTGTCGGTGACATCGATAATGTTGCCACGGAAAATGTCCGACAGGCGCTTGACCGCCTCACAGGCAGTGTTCTTGTCCACCGCCACTTTGATGAACATCATTTCGCGTTCAATGTGCGAATTCTGGTAAAGGTCCATAACCTTCACCACGTCGATCAGCTTGTGCAATTGCTTGACAATCTGTTCAACAATTTCCTCGCTGCCGCGCGTCACCAGGGTCATGCGCGACAGGGTTGCGTCTTCGGTCGGCGCAACGGTCAGGGATTCAATATTGTAGCCGCGGGCGGAGAACAGTCCGGCCACACGCGACAACGCGCCTGATTCATTCTCCATCAGAATGGAAATTACATGCCGCATCGTGTCACCTATACCAGAATCATTTCATTGTGGCCTGCGCCAGCAGGAACCATGGGGTAAACATTGTTTTCCTGGAGCGTGATGAAGTCCATGAACACCAGCCGGTCTTTCATCGCCAGCGCCTCCTTGATGGCACCTTCCACATCGCCCGGCTTTTCAATGCGCATGCCGACATGGCCGTAGGCTTCCGCCAACTTGACGAAATCCGGCAATGCCTCCATGTAGGACATGGCGTAACGCTTCTGGTAGAAAAATTCCTGCCACTGCCGCACCATGCCCAGGAAGCCGTTGTTCAGGCACAAGATTTTGACCGGCAGGCGGTATTGCAGGCAAGTCCCCAGTTCCTGGATGCACATCTGGATGCTGCCGTCGCCAGTCACACAGGCCACGGTTTCTTCCGGGAACGCCATCTGCACGCCCATGGCGGCGGGCAAACCGAAGCCCATGGTGCCCAGGCCACCGGAGTTGATCCAACGGTTTGGCTTATTGAACCGATAGTATTGCGCCGCCCACATCTGGTGCTGGCCGACATCGGAACAGATGTAGGCATCGCCATTGGTGATTTCCCAGAATTTCTCAATGACATACTGGGCGCGGATTGGGCCATCCATGTCCTGGTTGTATTTCAGGCAATTTGCCTTGCGCCACTCCTCAATCTGTTTCCACCACCCAGCCAGCGCCGCCGCGTCCGGGCGCTCCTGGCGATGGCGCAGCTCTTCCAGCAAGTCAATGATGACATGTTTGACATCGCCCACAATCGGCACATCCACCTTCACATTCTTGGAGATCGACGCAGGGTCGATGTCAATGTGGATGATCTTGGCATACGGGCAGAACTTCTCGATATTGCCAGTCACCCGGTCGTCGAAACGCGCGCCGATGGCGATGACCAGATCGGCATGGTGCATGGCGTTATTGGCCTCGTAAGTGCCATGCATCCCCAGCATGCCGATGAACTGTTTGTCCATCGATGGGTAAGCGCCCAGCCCCATCAGGGTTTCGGTAATCGGGAACCCCAATTCCTGGGTAAGCTCGGTCAGCTCATTGGCCGCGCCAGACAACACCACCCCGCCGCCGGTGTACAACACTGGCTTTTTGGCTTCCAGCATCAGGTCGATGGCGCGGCGCACCTGCCGCTTGTTGCCTTTGTAGGTCGGGTTGTAGGAGCGCATGGTGATTTCCTTCGGGTAATGGAATTCACAACGCGCGGTCGTAATATCTTTCGGAATGTCCACCAGAACCGGGCCTGGACGGCCAGTGCTGGCGATATAAAACGCTTTCTTGATGGTGGAGGCCAGCTCCTTGACATCGGTCACCAGGAAATTGTGCTTAACGCATGGCCGGGTGATCCCTACGATATCCACTTCCTGGAATGCGTCGTTGCCGATCAGGTTACGCGGCACCTGCCCGGTAAACACCACCAGCGGCACCGAATCCATGTACGCATCCGCAATGCCGGTCACCGCATTGGTCGCGCCGGGGCCGGATGTCACCAGCGCCACCCCCGGTTTGTTGGTCGCTTTGGCATAGCCTTCGGCTGCATGCACAGCCCCCTGCTCGTGTCTTACCAGAATATGGTTGACTTTATCCTGCTGCTTGTACAATTCATCATAGATGAACAGCACAGCCCCGCCGGGATAACCAAAGATGGTATCAACCCCTTCTTCCTTAAGACACTCGACGAATATCTCGGCACCGGTCAGTTCCACGCTAAACTCCGTAAATCGCTAATGGCGAAGGAAAAGACTCGCATCATAATACGAATTATTCGGGAATACACCCCCGAACGTTTACGATTCATGCTTTTTTCAGAAGGTGAAAAATCGCTGTGCGTCACGCTGGAGCGGACATTGGCAGGAACAATATGGCGGCGGCCGATGGCATAATAACATTCCGGATCGGCCCGGGGACTAATCTGTTTGCCCGCATGGTGCGCACCCATTACAATTGCGCCCTTATTGCAGATTTAACATTCTACTGGAGCAACAACTGTGGCTATTGAGCAAACCATTTCCATTATCAAACCCGACGCTGTCGCCAAAAATGTCATCGGGCAGATCTACAGCCGCTTTGAAAACGCCGGTCTGAAAATTGTCGCGGCCAAAATGGTCCATCTGGACAACAAAGGCGCTGAAGGTTTCTACGCCGTTCATAAGGAACGCCCTTTCTTCAAGGATCTGGTCGCGTTCATGACATCCGGCCCAGTCATGGTGCAGGTGCTGGAAGGTGAAAACGCCGTCGCCAAAAACCGTGAGCTGATGGGCGCCACCAACCCGAAAAACGCTGACGCAGGCACTATCCGCGCCGACTTCGCCGAATCCATCGACGAAAATGCGGTTCATGGTTCTGACAGCCTGGAAAACGCAGCCATCGAGATTGCATATTTCTTCAGCAAAACAGAGCTGTGCCCCCGCACTCGCTAATTACAAGGTGAACGTCATCTGTGTCCGACACTGTCAATAAGGTCAACTTACTGGATTTCAGCCATGAAGGCATGAAGGCGTATTTCACCTCTATCGGTGAAAAGCCCTTCCGTGCCACCCAAGTCATCAAGTGGCTGCACCAGATGAATGCCAGCAGTGTTGACCAGATGACCAACATCAGCAAACCGTTACGCCAATTTCTGTCGGAACATGCGGTTATCCGTGCGCCAGCCATCATTATGGATCAGCAATCCGCCGACGGCACCCACAAGTGGCTGTTGCGGCTGGATGACGGCAATGCCATTGAAACCGTCTTCATCCCGGAAGATGACCGTGGCACTTTGTGCGTTTCCTCCCAAGTTGGTTGCGCGCTGGACTGCACCTTTTGTTCAACGGCACGGCAAGGCTTCAACCGGAACCTGACCACAGCGGAAATCATCGGCCAGTTGTGGGTCGCCAAACGCACCTTGCAGGCCGACCCCAAAGGCGCACGCGTCATCAGCAATGTCGTCATGATGGGCATGGGCGAGCCTTTGCTGAATTTTGACAACGTGGTCGATGCGTTAAAGCTGATGATGGATGATAACGCCTATGGCCTCAGCAAACGCCGCGTCACCTTGAGCACTTCCGGCGTCCTGCCTGCCCTTGAGCGTCTTGCTGAGACGATGGATGTGTCGCTGGCGGTTTCACTGCATGCGCCCAATGATGAAGTGCGCGACCAACTGGTGCCGCTTAACCGTAAATACCCCATCCAGGAGCTGTTGGCGGGCTGCCGCCGTTTTCTTGCCAAAAAAACCACCGAACGCAACCACATCACTTGGGAATACGTCATGTTGGAGGGCGTCAATGACCAAGACGAACATGCCCGCCAACTGGCGAAGCTATTGCAGGGAATTCCCTCCAAAATCAATCTGATCCCTTTCAATCCATTTCCGGAAACCCGCTATAAGCGCTCCAGCAATAACCGGATACACCGCTTCCGTGATATTCTGGTTGAAGCCGGATATACTGTCATTACAAGAAAAACACGGGGCGATGATATTGACGCGGCATGTGGCCAACTGGCCGGAAAAGTTAATGACAAAAGCCGCCGTGAAATTCATTTCGCCCGCATTGAACAGGGATAAAAAACAATGAAAACAATAAAATATGGCATTTTCTTGATGCTGTTTATCGGCATTCTAGTGGGGTGTTCCAGCACAGGCTCTTCGAAATCTGCCAAAGCGGCGGACTATTACTCCCAATTAGGCGTCGGTTATCTGCAAAAAGGCCGTTTGGATCTCGCCACCCTAAATCTGGAAAAAGCCTTAAAGGAAAACTCACGGTCGGCTGACGCCCACCACTATTATGCGTTGTTGCAGGAACGGCTAGGCAATGATGACATGGCAAACAAACATTTCCGTGAAGCCCTCAGCATTACGCCCAAGGATTCTGACCTTCTGAACAATTATGGCTCCCACTTGTGCCGCACCGGCAAATATGCCGCCGCCGAAGAGGCATTCATTGCGGCAGTGCATGATCCACTCTATAAGACTCCAGAATTTGCCTATACTAATGCTGGCATTTGTGTGCGTAAGACCGGAAATGTGGCACGGGCGGAAGAATATTTTCGGCTGGCACTGGAAAAGAACAACCGCTTTTCGGAAGCCCTATACCAGATGGCCAAACTGAACCGGGAAAAAGGCGAATACGCCAAGGCGGAAGCATTTCTTTACCGCTATAATGAGAACGCGGCTCCCACCCCTGAAAGTCTGCTACTGTGTTATCAGGTGCAAACCAGCCTGCAGGAAATGGATAAGGCCGAATCCTGCGCCGTTGCATTACGGGGAAAATTCCCGGACAGTGCGGCGGCCAGTGAGGTTGATTGACATAAAAAGTCGGAAGTCGGAGGACACGTGACAGATACAGCTCCCCCAGTTGAAGAAAAGGCTCCATTTGCGGTACAAGCCGGTGATTTGACGGCAAAACTTGTGGAATGCCGGGAAAAGGCTGGCCTTGATATTGATCAGGCGGCAGAAGAACTACACCTGTCTGTTCATATTTTACGGGCGCTGGAAAAGGAAGACTTTACTCATTTACCCGAACCGCCCTACGTCCGCGGCTACCTGCGCGGCTATTCGAAACTGGCCGACACGGATGCCCGTGACCTGATCCGGATTTATGAGGCCCTGCGCGGAGCCAATCCGGATGACACCGCCCATCATTTCGCCCCATCCCGGCCACTCAACAAAGTTGTCCAGCCTGCCATTTCCAGCTCAACCCTCAAATTCATCGGTTTTGGTGCATTGGTGTTGCTATTGGGGCTGGTTTCCATGATCCCAGGCGTGCGGGAGTGGGCAACGCACACATGGTCTTCATTTTCCGCCCAGACCAATCCACCGGATGTTCCGCGCCCGCCATCCGCAATGGAAGCCTACGTGGCCGAAAAGGCAGCCCAGGAACGGGAAAAAGAGCGGGAAGAACAACAAGCACAGCCCCCTCCCGCAACCCAGCAGACAGCACCACAGAGCCAAGCTCCTGTAGCGGCAGCCAGCATTCAGGATGCCCCGCACAGCGACAATACTGCCGGGGTCGCGCCCACAACAAGCGTTTCGACAGCGGCAGCCACACCTCCCGCCTCCACCACTGCCGGAAATGCCCAAGCAACAACCACTACAGCCAATACTACCCCACCAGCGAATGCAAATACGGCGGCCAATACCGCCACACCCCCAAGCCCAGCCGATGCACCTCCAGCAACTGCTGATGGAGCAACCACAACCCCGGCACCTGCGGGTGAGATCAATGTCAAAATGGAGTTTGCTGAAGATGTTTGGATGCAGGTCAAAGGCGGCGACAGCAAACCCCTGTTCGAATCCCTCAACACCGCAGGCAGCATCAAAGAGTTCAAGGCCACGCCGCCGTTGAGCTTCAAGGTTGGCAACGCCCCTGGGGTAAAAATCTTTGTCAATGGCCAACCATTCGATCAATCCCCATACATTAAAGGCAGCGTCGCCCGTTTCAAGGTCGAATAAGCATGAGCAAGAATATCCAATCGATCCGGGGCATGAATGACATCCTGCCGGATGCCACCCCTGCATGGCAGCACTTCGAACAAACGACCCGCACATTGCTGAAGCGTTACGGTTATAGTGAAATCCGTATGCCCATCGTGGAGCAAACCGAGCTGTTTTCCCGTGCAGTAGGCGAAGTCACCGATATTGTCGAAAAGGAAATGTACACCTTTGAAGACCGCAACGGCGACAGCTTGTCATTGCGGCCTGAAGGCACAGCGGGCTGCATTCGCGCAGGAATCCAGCACGGATTGCTGCACAATCAGCAACAGCGTTTATGGTACATGGGGCCAATGTTTCGCCATGAGCGCCCGCAAAAAGGCCGCTACCGCCAGTTTCACCAGATTGGTGTGGAAGCCTTCGGTATGGCGGGGCCAGACATTGACGCTGAACTGATCGCCATGACAGCCCGGCTATGGAAATTGCTCGGGTTGCGCAATCTTCGCCTGGAACTGAACACACTGGGCACGCCCGAATGTCGGCAGGCCTACCGTGCGCTGCTGGTGGAACATTTCACCGCCCATTACGATAGCCTGGACGAAGACTCCAAACGCCGCCTGCACACCAATCCTCTGAGGATATTGGACACCAAAAATCCTGACCTAAAGGACATCGTCACTGCCGCGCCCAACCTGCACGACCATCTGGATGACATATCCCGCGAACATTTTGCAGCGCTGCGTGCTTTGCTGGACGCAATGGGCATCCCATATGAGATCAACCCACGGCTGGTGCGTGGGCTGGATTACTACACGCATATGGTGTTCGAGTGGGTGACGGATGAGCTTGGCGCACAAAGCACTGTTTGCGCCGGTGGCCGCTATGACGGGCTAGTGGAGCAGCTTGGCGGCAAACCAACACCTGGCGTAGGTTTCGGTATGGGTATGGAACGCCTGATCCTGCTGATGGAGACCCAAGGCGTATCCCTCCCTACCGCTGCCCCGGATGTGTTCTTGGTCATGGCTGGCGCTGGCACCCTCCAAACCGGCCTTGCCTTGGCGGAAACGTTGCGCGACGCCCTGCCTGGATTGAACCTGACCAACAACTGTGGTGAAGGCAGTTTCAAGACCCAAATGAAACGCGCTGACAAATCCGGTGCCGCAATTGCCCTGATCCTGGGTGAAAATGAGGTGCAGCAAGGCGTTTGCGGATTGAAGCCCTTGCGCGGCGGCGGCGAGCAGATTAACCTGCCCATCATTCAGGTGGCGGAGCAACTTTCCGTTTTTCTAACAAAAACACAGCAATAGCAATGTTTAGCAAAA
Source organism: Candidatus Thiothrix phosphatis (assembly GCF_035668035.1). Taxonomy (NCBI): domain Bacteria; kingdom Pseudomonadati; phylum Pseudomonadota; class Gammaproteobacteria; order Thiotrichales; family Thiotrichaceae; genus Thiothrix; species Candidatus Thiothrix phosphatis. The sequence goes on from NZ_JAYMYJ010000012.1 coordinate 27,623, forward strand.
GGGCGTACCGATGAGTGATTACAAGACCGATGACGAAAAAGTTGAAGAGCTGAAGGCTTGGTGGAAAGAAAATGGGACTTCAGTAGCCGCAGGAATAGCTTTGGCCATTGCCGCTTTGTTTGGCTGGCAATACTGGAAAGAGTACAAGGAAAACACCTATGCTGAAGCTTCCGCCCTCTACGCAAAGGTCGATAAAGCTGGCAAAACTTCCCAGGATCAGGCGCAGGCCGATATCCAAACTTTGCAGGATAGCTATGCATCAACCCCATACGCCGCCATCGCCAGCTTGAAGGCTGCCCAACAACATGCAGAAAAGGGGGAGTATGAACCAGCCGTTAAGGCTTTGCGTTGGGTAATCGACAATAGCAAGGAAGAAGATTTCAAGAACCTTGCCAAAATCCGGCTGGCCCGCACCCTTTTGGTGATGAAAAAAGCGGACGAAGCATTGGGGTTAGCCAACCAGACTTATCCGCAAGCCTACCAATCCCTGCTTGAAGAATTGAAAGGTGACATCTACACCGCCCAGAACAAACTGGCGGAGGCTCGCACCGCCTATGACAAAGCCATCGCCAGCAGTGCAAGCAATGGCTCGACAGAGCTTATCAAAATCAAGCGAGACAATCTCGGCGAAGGAGCCTGAGGACTATTTATGAAACGGATCACCGCTGCCCTTTTGATCACCCTAAGCATTTCCGGTTGTAGTACTTTTGAGCAGATGACGTCAGCCATCATGCCGACTAAAGACACCAATCCGCCCAAAGCGCTGAAGGAGTTCAAAGCGACCGCCAGTGCGCGCACCTTATGGCAGGTGAGCACCGGCAGCGGGGTAGGCAAGGAATCTGTCCGCATACACCCTTATATTTCAGGTAACGGTATTTTCGTCGCGGGAGGCCACTCCGTCAGCGCCTGGGACAAAACTAGCGGTAAACGTTTGTGGCAAACAACAGTTGATGAAGAAATCACCGCTGGTGTCAATGGTGGGGAAGGCGTCATTTTTCTTGGCGCTGACAACGGCAGCGCCATTGCGCTGGATCAGCAAACCGGCAAGACCCTGTGGAAAGTCGGGCTTGGCAACGAAGTGCTGGCTGTTTCCACCGCCCAAAATGGGGTAGTGGCGTTCCGCACCAGTGGCGATGCCCTGTATGGATTGTCCACCCGGACGGGCGAGGGGCTATGGCGGCAGGCGCGGCAAAGCCCAACCCTTTCCCTGCGAGGGGCGAGCACTCCACTGGTCGTTGGAAATGCAGTCATTGCTGGCTTTGACAGCGGCGTTGTCGCAGCCTTTGAGCTACAAAAAGGTACGGAATTATGGGAAATCCCTTTATCTGTTCCCCGTGGCAGCAGCGACCTCGACCACATGACCGATGTGGACGGCAAGATGAAAACGCTGGGTGAAGCCCTATTCGCTGCCAGTTACAACGGCCAGATTGCTGGAATCAACATGCGTACCGGTGGTGTTGCATGGGCGGAGCCTTATTCCAGCTACACTGGCGTCGATGCCGACCCGAATGGCCTGTACACCAGCAGCGACGAAGGTGACTTGTGGAAACTGGATCCACAGACAGGCCATCCATTATGGAAAATGGATGACCTTGAACGCCGCCAGCCTACTGCCCCAACCCTGATGGGCAACTATCTTGTCGTGGGCGACAAAGAAGGCTACCTGCACTGGATCAACACTGGCACTGGCCAATTTGCCGCTCGTGTGCGTGGCGATTCTGCAGGCTACACGGTTGCGCCGGAACTGGATGGCAGTGTTGTCTATACCTTTGGCAAAAGTGGGCTGCTATCCGCTTTCAGCGTCCAATAAGCTGCGCCAAGCAGGATGGGCGGCGATCAAGGCTAGCGCATCCTGCAACAGCGTTTTACCAGGCTCCATCCGTGGCCAGGTTGACGCGCCGGATGGATGTGGCAGCGGGATCAAATCCGTTGCACGCCCATCCAACAGGACAGCATGGCGCTTGCCCACAACATCCTCCAGCTTCTTTGCCGCCAAAAACTGGTTGATTGCCAGTTTACCGACCAAAATGATCAGCTGTGGCTGTAGTATCTGTATTTCTGCTTGTAGCCAACGGGAACAAGCAGCAACTTCATCAGCAGATGGAACCCTGTCGCCACCTTGCGGATTCTTGCCGGGAAAACATCGGCATACTGCGGACATGTAGACCCGCTGGCGAAAAAGCGTCTCCTCCAAGCCAATAGCTTCAAACCACCTGAATAGCGTTTTGCCTGCCGTCCAGCCAAACGGGCGCATGACTTTAGCTTCATGGACACCTGGTGCCTGCCCTATCGACATCACCGGCGACATCACAGGGTCGCCGGTGATGACCGGTGGGGTCATTTGCGGACAACACCTACACGCTTTCAACGCCTGTTGATGGGCAACAAGCGCTGATTGCGAATAGACGGCATCCTTGCCCATTACGGTATGATTTTCCTTAACCTGCAATTGACAGGTACAGGTACAACAAACCCAAGGTCAACGCCACACCAACCAACCCCATTAACACCGTGCCGAAATATTTTTTCCGTACACCATACATGATCCAATAAGTCTCCAGCCCCACAAAAGCAGCAGCAGCCCCGTAGGCAATGAAAATATTGGTGTTTTCCAAGTTAGTGGCAGAAATGAACACCACATAAAAAACAAATGCAACGCCGATGGGCAGCAACGAAAACATCCAGTTCGCCACCACATCCGGGCTGGAGCGCATTTCAGTGGCTTTGTCTGTAGCGCTGTTATTTTCCATAAACCTCTCCTCTCTCTCATGATACAGGAAACATACACTACGAAATTTCCATAACACGCGCCATGATTTATGCCTATCCGCAAGCAAATAACCAGGCATCACCGGGCTATGCAAGACAGAGGTTGCACAGGCATGCCTGACCCTGCCGTCAGACCGTGTTAAACTCATTGCATCCCAACCTCGGACACAACCCATGCAAGATCCCAATCAAGACCCCGAACAAAGGCGCAATTTCTGGATTGGCAACGGATTGTTGGCGATTGCCCTGCTGATGCTGTTCTTTATGGAGCCACTCTCGCGGATGCTGGGCATGGGGGCGGTCGCTTTATGGATGATCTGTGCGGCTATCGGCACTTACTTCATCATGAAAAAATAGCTTCCGCGCCACAGGCCAGCTCCTATCAGGCAATCAGGCAGTAAGGCCACCACTCACATCACTTTAGGTTCTGTTGTGGCGTCTTATGCTATCCTCCGTTGTGGCCGCAGAGACAAGGCTTTTGGCAGAAAAGCAGTAAAATCCCCACCTTCAGAACGGCTCATTTTAAACAGCCATTAGACATTGCCAAACACTTTTATAGTTAAGCTATCAAATTGAAAACAAACGAAAACCATACCCCGATGATGCAGCAATACTTCCGCATCAAGGCCGAATACCCCGACATCCTCCTGTTCTACCGTATGGGGGATTTCTACGAGCTGTTCATGGAGGATGCGAAAAAAGCCGCCTCTTTGTTGGACATCACCCTCACTGCACGCGGCTCTTCCGGCGGTGAACCGATCGCCATGGCAGGCGTGCCGTACCACGCGGTGGAACAGTATCTGGCCAAACTGCTGAAGCTGGGCGAATCCGTCGCCATTTGCGAACAGATCGGCGACCCGGCCAAATCCAAAGGCCCAGTCGAGCGCAAGATCACCCGCCTGCTGACCCCTGGCACTGTCACTGACGATTACCTGCTGGATGATCGCCGCGACAACCTGTTGATGGCGGTGCACAGGACACAAGAGGGGGAAACCTGCGGCATTGCCTGCATCGACTTGAGCACTGGCCGTTTCACCGTACAGGAGGCTGATTCCACTACAACCCTGCTCAATGAGATCGAGCGCCTGCAACCGGCAGAAATCCTGCATGACGAAGACTGGAAGCTGCCCTTCGCCCGCAACCAACGCTGCACATCCCGCCCGGCCTGGCACTTTGACCTTGAAACTGCCCAACGCCTGCTGCTGCGCCAGTTCGGCACACATGACCTGTCCGGTTTCGGCTGCGGCCACTTGCCTCTGGCCATTACCGCTGCCGGAGCCTTGCTCAATTACGTGCAGGAAACCCAGCGCACCGCCCTGCCCCACATCAACAGCCTGACGGTGGAGCTGAGCGACGAAGGCATCATTCTCGACGCCGCCAGCCGCCGTAATTTGGAACTGGAAAGCAGCCTCAGCGGCGAGCACAAAAACACCCTGCTGTCCGTCATCGACAAAACCGCCACCAGCATGGGCAGCCGCCTGTTGCGCCGCTGGCTAAACAAACCGCTGCGTGACCGCTTCGCACTGCGCAACCGGCATCAGGCGGTTGGCGCTTTGCAAGACCAATACCGTTACGAAGAGTTGCACGGCGTATTGCGTGGCATCGGCGACATCGAACGTATCGCCAGCCGCATTGCGCTCGGTTCCGCACGCCCGCGCGACCTTTCCACTTTGCGTGATTCACTGCATGTATTGCCGCGTATCCACGGGCAAATCCAGCCTCTGGACAATCCTCGCCTGCAAGCCTTGTTGCAGGACATTGACCTGCACGAAGAACTGCTCCACCTGCTGGATAGCGCCATCATCGACAACCCGCCAGTCGTGATCCGCGATGGCGGCGTCATCGCCCCCGGTTTTGATGCCGAACTGGACGAATTGCGCAACCTCAGCGAAAACGCCGACCAATACCTGCTGGATCTGGAAACCCGTGAAAAAGCCCGTACTGGCATTGACAAGCTGAAAGTCGCCTACAACCGTGTGCACGGCTACTATGTGGAAATACCACAAAGCCAACTCAGCCGCATTCCCGCCGATTACATCCGCCGCCAGACGCTGAAAGGGGTGGAACGCTTCATCTTGCCGGAACTGAAAAAGTTTGAAGACAAAGTGTTGTCCGCCCGCGAACGCTCGTTGGCGCGCGAAAAAGCCATCTACGAAGACCTGCTGCACATGCTCGCGGAACACCTGATTCCGCTGCGCCAAAGCGCCCAGGCGATTGCCGAACTTGATGTGCTGGGGAATTTTGCCGAACGCGCCAGCACGCTTAACTACAACTGCCCAGCATTGGTGGAAGGCGCTGGCATCCAGATCGAAGGTGGCCGCCATCCGGTGGTCGAACGCACCCTCGATAACCCGTTTGTGCCCAATGACCTGTATATGGATTCGCGCCGCCGCATGTTGATGATCACCGGCCCCAATATGGGTGGGAAATCCACCTACATGCGGCAGGTTGCCCTGATCGTATTGCTGGCGCACATTGGCAGCTATGTGCCCGCGCAAACTGCCCGCTTGGGCAATATCGACCGTATTTTCACCCGTATCGGCGCACACGACGACCTTAGCACCGGGCGCTCAACCTTCATGGTGGAAATGACCGAAGCCGCCAATATCCTCAACAACGCCACCGCCCACAGCCTGGTGCTGATGGATGAAATCGGGCGCGGCACCAGCACCTTCGACGGCCTGTCGCTGGCCTGGGCGTTTGCGGAATACCTGGCGCGCGAACGCAAGGCTTTCACCCTGTTCGCCACCCACTACTTCGAACTGACTTCACTGGCCGAACAGATCAGCACCATCGCCAATGTGCATATCGATGCGGTGGAACATGGCGACAAGATCGTGTTTTTGCATGCAGTGAAAGACGGCCCGGCCAACCAAAGCTACGGTTTGCAGGTGGCGCAATTGGCAGGCGTACCCAAACCCGTGATTGTTCAAGCCAAAAAGAAACTGGTGTCGCTGGAAAAGCACAGCCAGCAAGCCCCGCAACCGGGCCAAACCTTGCCACTGGTGTTCGCCGAACCCACGGAACCCAAAGATGAAATTGCGGAGACAGTAAAAGCTGCGCTGGAAGCCGTTGACCCAGATGAGCTGACACCCCGGCAAGCGCTGGATGAATTGTATAAGCTGAGGAAATTGTTGCGGCGTTAAAAAACAAGGGCGGCCTGTTGGCCGCCCTTCCGAAAATCAGGCGTGAAATCAATTCACCTTGGTTTTTGCCTCGGCGTCATCCAGCATTTTCACCAATTGGTCTGCCGGACGGAAACCTGGAATCATCAGGCCATCCGCAGTCACCAGCGCAGGGGTGCCGTTCACGCCTAGCTTTTGCCCCAAGGCAAACTCATCCGCCACTGGGTTTGGGCAGTCCTTGGCAGGCAATTCCTCGCCATTTTTTGCTTTAGTTATGGCGTCCTGCTTATTGTCAGAGCACCAAACGCTGACCATTTTTTTATACGCAGGGGAACCGACACCCGCGCGTGGATAGGCCAGATAGCGCACAGTCACGCCCTTATCATTCAGCGCCGACACTTCCTTATGCAATTTTACGCAATACGGGCAGTCCACATCCGTGAAGGCGTACAGGACATGTTTTTCCTCGCCTTTGGCCTTGAACTCGATGGTCTTGCTGGCATCGACCGTTTTCATGATTTCTTTACGGCCTTCGGCGCGCGCTTCTTCTGTCAGGCTGGATTTGCTCTTGGCGTCAATCAGTTCGCCTGACAGCACATAATGGGCGTCGCCGCTGACATAAATGATTTCCCCGCCAAATTTGGCTTCGAAAATACCGGCCAATGGCGTCGGCTTGAGGGAGTCTGGCGCGCTGCCAAACAGCGGCTTCATTTTATCGGCCAGATCAGCCGGAACATCGTCCGCCAGCGCCCAGTTAGCTACCAGCGCGACACCAATCATTGCGCCCAAAATCATTTTTTTGTACATGGTCTCTCTGTTCCTGAAATAAAAATATAGACGATGAAACTGCTTATTGTTTAATCACATAGGAATAGTACATTATCATGGCTTACCGTAGCGTGTATACGTTTCCCCATTTGGATGCCAGTATCCGGCGCAAGTTCAACCTGCTAACCCCGTGGATGATGCTGGCGGTGCAAATCCTGCAAACGCGCCTGTGCGACATGGGTATAAATCTGCGTGGTGGACAGGTCGCTATGGCCAAGCAGCATTTGCACCACCCGCAAATCAGCCCCATGATTCAGCAGGTGGGTGGCAAAAGCATGGCGTAGGGTGTGCGGGGAAATGTGCCGCGTAATGCCACTTTCCAGCGCATAACGTTGGATCAACACCCAGAACATCTGCCGTGTCATGGCTGCACCACGCGTGGTTACAAATACGTGCTCATCCAGCGCCTTGCCCTGCATCAGCAAAGGGCGGGCGTCACGCAGGTAAGCCTGGATCCAGTCATGCGCCTCCTCCCCTATCGGCGTCAAACGTTCCTTACCACCCTTGCCGGTAATCCTGATGACCCCGTTTTGCAGCGACACTTCCCCCAAACGGACACCAACCAGTTCGGAAACCCGCAGCCCGGTGGCGTACAGCAGCTCCAACATGGCGCGGTCACGCAAACCAAGTGGATTACCCACGTCAGGGGCTTGCAGCAAGGCCTCCACTTCCTCTTCTGACAATGAAGCTGGCAAATGCCGCCCTTGCTTGGGCATTTCAATTTGGGCGCTGGGGTCATCTTTGCGCAGGTCTTCCCGCACCTGCCAACGGTAAAAGCGCCGCAGACTGGAAAGCAAACGGGCCGTTGACGATGCTTTTGCCCCTTCCTGCACCCGGACTGCCAGATATTCAAGCAAGTCTCCACGGCTCGCCTGTTCGAGCTGTACGCCGCGCGCTTGCAACCAATGGCATAACAGGCGCAGGTCACGCTCATAACTGGCTAACGTATTACGACTGACACCCCGTTCTGACCAAAAAATATCCAGGAAACGGTCAATTAATGCCTGATTAAGGCAATTTACACGCATTATAGCGGGCGAGGATTTTTTTTCTGGTTTCATGGTCTTATTTGGCAAGAGTGAAATACAGACATTCTCTAATAATATCCAAAGGGCCAATAATAATGACCAATAATGAATTCCAAACGATGATGATGTCGCATTACATGCTGCGCGAGTTTCAAGATCAGCGTAAACAGCAAGAGACACAATCGACGGAAGCAGCAAATATAAGCCATTACCAGCATTTCCAGAACGAAGTGCTGACTTATCCTATTTTTTCCAACCACTCCTGTGGCAATCAAAATGGCAAGGAGCTGCTGGCCGCCAACTTGGATGATGGTTTTTGCCGTCGCTGGCGTTTCTTCTATTCGCCAAACCCCATGCAGCTACCCCAGACAAATTACCAACAGCAACTGGAACAAGACCTGGAACAACTGCAACGACAGTTACGCATTCTCAACTCCCCTCGCCTGATCCTGTTTGTCAGCACTTTTTTCACCATCATCTTCCTAGTCATACGCGGTCATTTTTTACTGCCGCTGGTTCCCATTATGGCGCTAACTTGGTACTGGCATGCGTCAACTCTCAGAATCCGGCAGACCCATGCACAATTGCATCAGCATCATCATGAATTACATGGCCTGCTTAATCAACAAAAGGAAATGGCGCATCAACTCAATAGCCTGCCCCCGCCCGCTGAACTGGATCAGCTTACCTGCCATTACCAACAAGCGGTCGAATACCTATTACGTGAAACCCTGCTACAAGTGCTGAACCCGCATGAAGCCAATGATATTGACGCGGCCTTAACAATACGCCGTTGGGAGGGTTTCATGATGGAAAGCTGGGGCTACTTGCAAACACCGCTACACAATCAAACCAATGCCGAGATTAAACGCCTGTTACTGGATGATGATCATGTCATGTTGAGCGCCATGCAAGATGACCCATCTGGCCGTAAAGGACACGGCGTTTTTAGAATACAATACTTGCATATTTGGGTATTGGCCCAAAATGGCCTGCTAACGGGAGAAGGCTACTATGACCGGGTAGAGAACCAGTTTCTCTCTGAACAATATGAGTTCCATCCCTACCTGAAATTAAGCCATTTCCATTTGGCGGAACAACCTCTCGCAGAACTCACATTATTGAAAAAACGTTTGCCAGAAAATATTTACCAGCGATTTTTTCAGAGACCCGTCAGCATTTTGTCACTAACCACAACAGATGGAAAAGTGTACGAATGCGCGTCATTACCTACTACTGAACGCCCTCTCCGGCAATCAGGCTGGAAACACCGCTATGGGCTGGACACTGACATGCAGCAGCTGACACGCCGCCTGCATGAACGTTTCTCCACTATAGCCAAGACGGCTTAACTCGCCATCAACGCAGCAATCTTTTCCGTGGTGGGGCACTCAACTACACCTTTTTCGGTGACCAAGGCATCCACTAAACTGGCTGGCGTCACATCAAATGCAGGGTTCCATGCCAAAGTATGATGCGCCGCAATGCGCTGGTTGGCGACATTGAGCACCTCCTCCTGCGGACGCTCCTCAATTGGAATGTCCGCACCGTTGGCAGTACCCAAGTCAATGGTGCTGGTTGGTGCCACCACCATGAATTTGACGCCATGATAGCGGGCATTGACAGCCAAGCTGTAGGTGCCGATCTTGTTCGCCACATCGCCATTGGCGGCGATACGATCAGAACCAACAATCACCCAAGAAACTTTTCCCTGTTTCATCAGGTGAGCCGCCGCACTGTCACACAACAGGTGGGCAGGAATTTTGTCCTTGACCAACTCCCATGCCGTCAGGCGGGAGCCTTGCCACCAAGGACGGGTTTCATCGGCGTAAACATGCTGGATTTTACCGTTGCTATAGGCGCTACGGATAACGCCCAACGCTGTGCCATAACCGCCAGTCGCCAGGGAACCGGTATTGCAATGGGTCAAAACACCATGGGATGGCGCAATCAGGGCACTGCCCAACTCGCCCATACGGTAGTTGGCATCAATGTCCTCCTGATGCAGACGTTGGGCAAGCTCCAGCAAAGGCTCCTCAGGATCACCCTGCACTTCATCCAACGCCGAACACATGCGCCTTAAAGCCCACATCAGGTTGACAGCCGTCGGACGGGCGTTCTGGAGGATCTCGATTTCGGCCTCCAACCGCTTGCGCCAGTCATGCGGATACTGCTTGTAACTCTTGCGAGCCGCCATCACCACTGCGTAAGCAGCAGCGATACCAATGGCTGGAGCGCCCCGCACCACCATGTTGCGGATGGCTTCAGCGGTTTCTTCTGCGCTGTACAATTGCACATACTGTTCGTTATGCGGCAATTTACGCTGGTCGAGCAGCACCAAATGGTTATCCTTCCACTCGACTGCACGGATTGAATCGTGTTGACTCATGAGGGTTTTCGGCATAAATAGGTTGCTTTTAAAGTGGCGATCTTACAACACTCTGATGGAAATTGAACTACTCATTGTTCCCGAATGGATTATTACCGTCAATCCGGAAAACCAAGTTTTGCGACACCACGCCTTGGCAGTGAATAATAGCAGGGTCGTGGACATCCTGCCTGCCTCCGCAGTGGAAAAGCGCTATCATCCCCGACGAACTGTCGTTTTACCACAACATGCACTGTTGCCCGGGCTGGTGAATACGCATACGCACGCGGCCATGTCATTGCTGAAAGGGCTGGCTGACGACCTGCCGCTGATGGAGTGGCTGCAACACCATATCTGGCCTGCCGAAGCCCGTTGGGCGAATGCTGAATTCGTATATGACGGCACCCAACTGGCGATTGCCGAAATGCTCCGCTCCGGCTCCACCTGCTTCAATGACATGTATTTCTTCCCGGAAGCGACCGCACAGGCGGCTGAGGAAGCGGGCATCCGCGCTTGTATTGGCATGATAGTGATCGACTTTCCAACAGCATGGGGAACTGGGCCGCAGGAATACCTGCAAAAAGGGTTGGCACTGCACGAACGCTTGCGGGCAAACCCACTCTTGACCACCGCATTGGCTCCCCACGCCCCCTACACCGTGTCGGACGGGCCGATGGAACAAATCCTGCAATTGGCGTCTGATCTGAATATCCCTATCCACATGCATGTCCACGAAACTGCATTTGAAGTCCAGCAGGCGCAGGAACAGCATGGCATGCGCCCATTGGAACGGCTGGCCAACCTTGGCCTGCTCGACAAACACTTTCTTGCCGTGCACATGACCCAACTGTCAGACAGCGAAATTGGCATGTTGACGCAAAAAGGCGTGCACGTTATCCATTGCCCGGAGTCCAACCTTAAGCTGGCCAGTGGTTTCTGCCCGGCTGCAAAGCTGTCAGCCAGCGGGATTAATGTGGCGTTGGGCACAGATGGCAACGCCAGCAACAACGACCTCGACATGTTGGGTGAAATGCGCACCGCCGCCCTGATCGCCAAAGCTGTGGCGCAGGATGCCAGCGCGCTTCCCGCCAACGAGGCGCTACGCATGGCCACCATCAATGGTGCCCGCGCGCTGGGGTTGGATCAAGAGATCGGCTCGCTGGAAATTGGCAAGGCAGCAGATATGATCGCCATCAACCTGGGCGCATTGGAAAGCCAGCCGTTGTATGACCCGGTTTCCCATCTGGTCTATTGCGTTGGCCGTGAACAAGTCACCCATGCCTGGGTAGCGGGCAAGCTGCTGCTGGAAAACCGCACCCTGACCACCTTGGACGAAACCGCCCTGATTGCAAAAGCCCATGAATGGCGCCAAAAAATTGGAGAAACCCCCCATGACTGACACAACCGCCAATGTTGACCCCAACGAAATCCGCAAATTTGAAGAGCTGGCCTGGCGCTGGTGGGATCGTGACAGCGAATTCAAACCGCTGCATGACATCAATCCCTTGCGGCTGAACTACATTGACGACTACACCCGCCTGCAAGGCAAACAGGTCATCGACGTCGGTTGCGGCGGCGGCATCCTGGCCGAAAGCATGGCGCGGCGCGGCGCACAAGTGACGGGCATCGACATGGGTGAGGCACCCTTGTCCGTCGCCAAATTGCACGCCCTCGAATCCGACGTGGGAATCACGTACCGGCAAATCAGCGCCGAAGCCATGGCGGAAGAAGCCCCGCAACAATTCGACGCAGTCACTTGCATGGAAATGCTGGAGCACGTCCCTGACCCTGCATCCGTGATCGCCGCTTGCGCAAAACTGGTCAAACCGGGCGGCGATGTATTCTTTTCATCCATCAACCGTAACCCAAAGGCTTTCCTGTTCGCCATCGTAGGCGCGGAATACGTGTTGAACATGCTGCCCAAAGGCACCCATGAATACGGCAAATTCATCAGGCCATCCGAGCTGGAGCGCTGGGCCCGTTCCGTCGGGTTGGAACTGCGTAATATCTCGGGAATGACATACAATCCGCTGTTCCAGAGTTACCGTCTCGGAGCGAATGTTGATGTCAACTATCTGATGTATTTTAAAAAGGAAACCTGATTAATGTTTGAATTAAAGAGGTTGCTGTTGCTGGCGCTGATGACGGTGTTCATGTTCAGCGGCTGCGCCGTCCATTATAATGATGTCTACCTGACACAAAACGGCAATCCACGCTTGAAAAGCCTGACGCCGACAATGAAGAAAAAAATGGACGAACTGACCACTGCGTTGATCGCGCTTGACCCGGCCATCATTGATCCACAGGAAGCGCAGGATGTGGCACATGACGCCTACGTCTACCCCATGTATCTGGCCAATGACTGGAACCTGACATGGCCGCCGCTGATACACAACACCTTGCGTAACGCCAAAGAGCGCAAGGCTGGCTTATGTGTTGACTGGGCGCGTGCCATGCGGGCGCGGATGCGCAGCAAGCACCTGAAAACCTTTGATTTGTATTGGGGTGTGGCCTATAAAGGCAACCCATGGCGCGAGCACAGCACGCTGATCGTCACCGCCAAAGGCAAGCCCTTTGCAACCGGTATCCTGCTCGACCCTTGGCGCAACTCCGGCGAGCTGTACTGGAGCCATATCCAGGATGACCTCAATTACCCATGGAAATATTTTGAAGGGCCGGGTTGATTTCAACCCCTTGCCTTGTGGAAGGTCAACACCAGCACATCCCGCCAAGCAGGGTGTGCTGGGTCAGCCGGGCCAATTTCCGTCACCCCATGATAGACCGCATGGTCATTCACCAGCATCAGATCCCCCGTTTCCTCCAGTACGCCTTCCGCCAGCGGGTGCATGCCATTGTTGTAGACCTTGCTGATCCCTCCCCGAATATTCTGCCGATCCATCATCATGATGAGGATGTATTCAGCGCCATCCTTGTGCACGCCCTCTGGCGTTGGCCTGCCTAGCTGGTCTTCACGCGCAACGATACGGAACTGGTGCGCCTGTATCCGCCACAGCGTCGCCGGGTCAGCAGAAAATTGGCCAACCGCCCAACGGATGATTTCCCCCAACACCGGATTGCGCAACGTGGCTGGCAACCATGCACGGAAATGCCGGTTAAAGCCGCCATGTACGTGGTTATAATGGCTGCTTTGGTAATGCGGCTCGTGAGGAAGCACTTTCAGTAAATTGTTTTTCCAATGAAAAACAGAATAGCGCCGGTATCGGTAATCGCCGCCGTCACGCAGGTAAGGGTCAGGCAGCAATCCATCCCAACTTGTACGGAAACGCCTGTACGCCTGCCCCATCCGGCGGGCAAGCTGCTGATGAAGGCGGTTGGATTCCCCCTTCGCCATGATAAATCCGGGTTTCTGTAATAAGGTGTTCACTCGGCTTACTTCAAATTCAATGCTTAAACGTATTGTAATAAAGCGATATGCAACTGAACAAGTCAGCTGGGGGTGCTGGCGATAATCGTCGCCCGAAGTGGGGCGGGATAACCTTCCAGCGTGCGGCTGTTATCCTGCGGATCAAGGAAATCCGCCAGCGATTCGCCCTTGCTCCATGCCGTGCAACGCTGCTCCCCCACGGTGGTCGGGGTTATGTCGGCAACCCGCAGATGGGTGAAGCCCAACCTTTTCAACCACAGTTCCAACATGGGTACCGAGGGGATGAACCAGACATTGCGCATCTTCGCATAACGGTCATGCGGCATCAGGACAGTCTTCTCATCGCCATCCACCACCAGTGTTTCCAACACCAGCTCACCGCCTGCCCGCAAGGCGCGGCGCAATTCCTGCAAATGCCCCAGCGGATCGCGCCGATGGTAGAGCACCCCCATGGAAAACACCGTATCGAAACCTTTCTGGTGAAAATCAGGCAAATCCTCACTTTTCAACGGCAGCATCCATACCGGCAGATCACCAGCATAGCGCTTTACTGCCTGGAATTGGCTGAGAAACAGCAAGGTTGGGTCGATGCCGACCACCGCTTCCGCGCCTGCGCCGTGCATGCGCCATAGGTGGTAGCCGCTACCGCAACCAACATCCAGCACCAGCCGCTCTTGCAGTGGGCTGAGATGGGGGAAAACCCGTTCCCATTTCCAGTCAGAACGCCATTCGGTGTCAATGTGGACGCCAAACAGCTCATACGGCCCCTTGCGCCACGGGATCAATGCTTGCAGCGCCGCCTTCAGTTGCGCGCGGGCAGTTTCATCCACATCGCCAGCCATGCCAATCCGCACGGCGCTGGCATTGAAATCCATGCTGGAAGCCGACAATTCCGGCAGCGCATCCAGCGCTGCCCGCCATTCCGTCTGTTTGCCATGCGGATTGCCTTCCAGCGCCTGTTGCAGTTGGGCAGGCAGCGTATCCAGCCATGGGGCCAGCCGGGAAGCTTGCAAGAAACGGTAGAGTGGGTCGGGCATGATGGCTTCATCCAGTGGATGGGGGTAAGGAAGGCGATAGTAACCATTCGCGCCTGCCAATGACAACCCGCAAAATCACTTTGCAAATTCACAAAGCAATGCATATAATAACGTATGCTTACTATATGGAACACACATGAAACTAGCAGAAAACAGCCTTGGCTTCTTGCTGAAAGACGTTTCCCGCCTGATGCGGCGCGCTTTCCAGCAACAACTGGAAGGCAGCAGTTGCCTGACCTTGGCGCAAGCGCGGGTGCTGGTGCATGTGGCGCGCCATGAAGGCATCCGTCAGGTTGACTTGGCCGAGTTATTGGAAATACAGCCAATCACCCTCGCCCGGCAGCTTGACCAATTGGCGCAAGAGGGGCTGGTGGAGCGCCGCCCTGCCCCCAACGACCGCCGCGCCTACCTCATTTACCTGACCGAAGCCGCCACACCGCACCTGGAGGCCATCCAGCAGGTTGGCGGCATCGTGCAGGCGGCGGCGCTGCGCGGGCTCGATGCGCAGCAGGCCGAACTGGTGCTGATGGCCCTCAGCAAAATACGGGAAAACCTGAGTTCAGGTTAAGACTTATAACGGAGACATTCACATGAACGAAAACCATAATCCGGAAGAAATCTCCCCCACCCCTCCTGCACGGAAACGCGGCATGCAGCGGTTCATCCTGCTCATCGCCATCCCACTGGTGGCGGCGTTGGCGGGTGGTTTCATCTACCTCAAAGGCGGGCGCTACGTGGAAACCGACAACGCCTATCTCAAGGCCGACAAGGTTCCAGTCAGTGCGGAAGTGTCCGGCACGGTCAAGGAAGTGCTGGTCAGCGAAAACCAGGGCGTCAAGGCCGGACAATCGCTGTTCCGCCTTGACACGGCCCCTTTCGAAGTCGCCAAAGCCAAGGCGGAGGCGCAACTGGCGCAAGCGCGCACCGACCTGACCGCGCTCAAGGCCAGCTATTACGCCAAGCAGGCGGAAATTACCCAGGCGCGCACCAAATACGACTTCGCGCTCAGGGAGCAGCAACGCCAGTCTGACTTGGTGGCCAAGCATTTCATTTCCTCCACCGTATTCGACCAGGCGAAAGAAGCCACCGAGCTGGCCAAACAGCAGATCGATGTTTTGCAGGAAGATCTCAAGAGCATTGCGGAATCACTGGGTGGCAACCCTGATACCCCGCTGGAACGGCAGCCCGCTTACCAAAGCGCGCAGGCCGAACTGGCCCAGGCCAAACTCAACCTGTCACGGACGACGGTCTACGCCCCGTTGGATGGCTCGGTCAGCCAACCGCCCAAACCGGGGCAATACGTCACGGCAGGCGGCATGGCGTTGGCGCTGGTGGGCAGCAACAACCTGTGGATCGAAGCCAATTTTCCGGAAACCGACCTGACTTACGTGCATCCCGGCCAGCCGGTCACCATCCGCGTGGACACCTACCCCGGCAAAACCTGGGATGGCGAAGTGGATAGCCTGAGCCCGGCAACTGGCGCAGAGTTTTCTATCATTCCGGCGCAGAACGCCACCGGCAACTGGGTCAAGATTGCCCAGCGGGTGCCGGTACGGATCAAACTGGCATCATCAGACGCCGACAACGTGCAAGAACTGCGCGCCGGTTTGAGCACCGAGGTCGAAATCGACACCGGCCATCGCCGCCATGTGTTCGGCGTGACCCTGTGAGGCCATACGCATGAACGCTACAACAGCCCAACAACCGGCCAATGCGCATCAGGGACTGGTTACACTGTCCGTGATGTTGGCGACCATCATGCAGGCACTCGACACCACCATCGCCAACGTGGCCCTGCCGCACATGCAGGGTTCGATGGGGGCGACCCAAGACCAGGTTTCCTGGGTGCTGACCTCCTACATTGTGGCGGCGGCCATTTTCATGCCGCTGACCGGCTTCCTGACCGCGCGCTTGGGGCGCAAACGGGTGTTCATGTGGTCAGTGGTCGGCTTCACCATCACCTCCATGCTGTGCGGGGCGGCGCAGAACCTGGAGCAGATCGTCCTGTTCCGCCTGTTGCAGGGCGTTTTCGGTGCCAGCCTGGTGCCATTGTCGCAGTCGGTGCTGCTGGACACTTACCCGCGTGAACAGCACGCCTCGGCAATGGCATTGTGGGGCGTCGGTGTCATGGTGGGGCCGATCCTGGGGCCTTCGCTGGGCGGCTGGCTGACGGAGTATTACAACTGGCGCTGGGTGTTTTACATCAATATCCCCTTCGGCGTGTTGGCGTGGCTGGGGCTGGCAACGTTTGTGCAGGAAACGCCGCTAGACCGTTCACGCCGCTTCGACCTGTTCGGCTTCGCCCTGTTGAGCCTGGCCATCGGCGCTTTGCAAATGATGCTTGACCGGGGTGAAACCCTCGATTGGTTCGCCAGCCGCGAAGTGGTGACCGAAGCCATCTTGGCGGGGCTGGCGTTCTACCTGTTTGTGGCGCATATATTCACCGCCGAACAACCCTTTATTGAGCCTGGGTTGTTCAAAGACCGGAACTTCACGGTCGGCCTGCTGTTCATTTTCACCATCGGCGTGATTTTGCTGGCGACCATGGCGTTATTGCCACCTTTCATGCAGAACCTGATGGGCTACCCGGTGCTGGATGTTGGCCTGTTGCTGGCACCGCGTGGGGTTGGCACGATGATCGCCATGATGACGGTGGGCAAACTGTCCGGCAGGGTTGACGTGCGTTACCTGATCTTTTCCGGCCTTGCCCTGACCAGTTTCTCGCTGTGGGAAATGACCGGCTTCACCACCGACATTTCCGGCTGGGACATCGTCCGCACCGGCATTGTCCAAGGTTTGGGGCTGGGGTTCATTTTCGTGCCGCTATCCACCATCAGCTTCGCCACCCTGGCGCCGCGTTACCGCAATGAAGGCACTGCATTGTTCAGCCTGATGCGCAATATCGGCAGCAGTATCGGCATTTCCGTGGTGATCACCTATCTGGCGCAACGGATACAGATCAACCATGCCGCCTTTGCCGACGCCATCAACCCGTTCAACCTGGCGCTCAGGCAGGCGGTCGAGGCGGGCGCATTCAACCTGTCCACGCCGCAAGGGCTGGCGATGCTTGACGCCCAAGTCAACCAGCAGGCGGCGACCCTTGCCTACTTGCAGGATTTCCGCCTGATGATGTGGGTGACGCTGGCGGCGGTGCCGCTGGTTGTGTTGCTGCGCGCGCCCGCCAAACCGGCTGCGGCAGAACCGGCCAGCAAACCTGCAACAGCTGCCCAGGCGCAGCCCGCCCAACCGGCGGAGACGGCCAACGCCATCCCACCCGCGCCGCCAACACCTGGACGGCGGTTGCAGGAATATGAGGAAGAGGAACTCGCCGCCTAAGCCTTCAACGCCAGCAGCGAGGCGAAATTGAACCCCTGGAACCAGTTCACCACTTGGGCAAACCCCGCCGCCTGCAAACGTTCCGCGTGCTCCCCGAAAGTGTCGGGGAGCAGCACATTTTCCAGTGCGGAGCGCTTCTGGCTGATTTCCAGTTCGCTGTAGCCGTTGGCGCGCTTGAACTCCAGGTGCAGTTCCGTCATCAGCTCCTGTTCGGCGGGGTCGGCAAAACGCAATTTTTCCGACAACAGCAATACGCCACCTGGCCGCAAGCCGTCGTAAATCCTCTGCAACATCACCAATCGATCGGCGGGCTTCAGAAATTGCAGGGTGAAATTCAGCACCACCACCGAGGCATTTTCCAGCTTGACATCCTGAATGTCGCTGCATGCCACTTCGCAATGCCCGTCCGGCAACCGCCGCCGCATAATCTGTGCGCAACGGCTGGTCATGGCTGCGGAATTGTCCACACACACAAACCTGACACCCGGAACCCGCACTTGGGAAGCCATTGCCAAGGTCGCCGCGCCGAGGGAGCAACCCAGATCGTAAATCCGGCTGTCCGGCTGCGCGAAGCGACGTGCAATCACGCCCAACAGGTTGATGACGGTTTCATAACCCGGCACCGAACGCTGGATCATGTCGGGAAACACATCCGCCACCGCCTCGCTGAACGCAAAATCACCGAGCTGTTCCTGCGGCTGGGCGTAGATGGAATCGCGCGCCATCAGGCCGCCTCACCCGGCCAATGGGCGTCGGCTGGCTGCCGTCCGATTTTCAGGTGTTCGCCGGTGCGGCGTCCGGCATCTGAGCCGAGATAAAACAGGAATGGCCCCACCAGCGCTTCCGGGCGGGCGACACTTTCCGGGTTTTCGCCTGGGTAGTTCAGCGTGCGCATGCTGGTGCGGATCGGCCCGGTGTCCACCGCATTGACGCGGATGAAATGGGCAGGATTGTCATACTCCGCCGCCAGGATGTCGCAGTAAGCGTCCATTCCAGCCTTGGCCACCCCGAAAGCGCCGAAATACGCCCGGTTGGATTCATGCGCCGCCAACACAATGGCGGCATCCGGTGACTCTTCCAACAGCGGCAACACTGCCCGGCTCAACAGGAAATTGGCGTGCAGGTTGACCATGATCATCTTCGACCACAGTTCAGCTTCATAAAACTTGATCGGGGTAAAGGCGGCCAGCCATGCGGCGTTCAGCACCACGCCATCCAACCGCCCCAATTGTTCGCGGATATTGTTGGCGAGGTCGTCATAATCCTTGGCGGTGGCACCCTGCATGTCGAGCGGGTAAATGGCGGGTTCCGGATAGCCTGCGGCAACGATTTCGTCGTAGGTCGCCTCAGCCCGGCCCACTTCCTTATCGAGCATGACGACCGTGGCACCGAATTGCGCACAAGCTTTGGCGACCGCCTTGCCCAACCCGGCGGCGGCACCCGTCACCAGAACCACACGTCCCTGCAATGCGCCTGCTGGCGGCATATAACCCAATAAATCTTCCTGCATTCCTGTCTCCGCTTGGGGTCAGCCTGAAAAGGGGGGAGTTTAGCGCTTATCGCCACGGGGGTGTAGGGCGCAGCTCAAGAAAGCGCAGGCTCGCGCCGACCAAGATTGCCGGGTAAAGCGCGCATTGGCACCCTGCACCGGGTGCAGGACGGCGTTCAGATGATCGCCAGCAACCGCAACCCCAGCACAAAGACAAACGCCGCCGCCAGCCCGGTCACCGCGCCCTTGATGAAGATGCTTTGCGCCCCCGCGCTGTGCTTGACGACGCTTTTGTCCAAGCGGTCAATCTGGCGGTCACGTTGGGCGATGATCAGATCCCGCTGATGCAAGGCATCATCCCGGTTCTGCAATTGCTGGACGTGCTCTTTCAGGGCGTTCTCAAGGTGCTGGATGCGCAGGGTCAGTTCCTGAAGGCGGTCATCACGGCGGCGGATGTGCGCTTCCTTGGCGACGATGGTCTGGTCCCGCTCGTGCAGGCTAGTGTCACGGTTCTGCAACTGCACATCACGCGACTGCAACTGCGCATCGCGCCCTGACAGCATGGTGTCGCGTTCGTGCAAACTGGCGTCACGGCGGGTTATTTCGGCATCACGGACATTCAGTTGGGTGTCACGTTCCTGCAACGCCTCTTCCTTCCGCTGGATTTGCAGGTCGCGCTGCTCCAGTTGGGCGTCACGCTCGGCAAGGGCGGCGTCGCGTTCGGCGATGGTCTCTTCCCGCGCCGTCAGCAGTTCATCCCGATCCTGCACGGTCTGGTCGCGCAACTGCACTTGCACATCACGTTCGGCGATGCTTTGGTCACGCAACTGGACTTCCAATTGCAGGCTACGCACCTGTTCATCGCGGGCGGCGATTTCGGTGTCCCGCGTCTGTAGGCTGGTGTCGCGCGCATTGATGAACCCACCCAAGTTCTGGATTTGCTGGTCACGTTCATGCAGGGAAACATCACGCTGCTGGATGGTCTGCTCGCGCTCGTTCAACTGGAAATCACGTTCGCGGATGGAGTCGTCACGCTGCATGATGACACTGTTGCGCTCGGTCAGCAGGGTGTCACGCGCATGGATGGTCTCATCCCGTTCCTGCATCTGCGCATTCAATTGTGCGATGTGGGAATCGCGCTGCCGGATGCCGTGGTCACGTTCACCAATGGTGACATCGCGGCTTTGCAATTGGGAATCGCGCAACTGCAATTGCTTGTCACGTTCACGCAGTTGCAGATCCTGGCCGCTGATGCGGGTGTCGCGCTCCCGCAGGGAAACGTCCCGCTCCTTGATGCGGCGGTCGCGCTCAGTCACCTGCACGTCGCGCTCCTCAATGGTGCGGTCGCGGCTGGACAGGCGGGTGTCGCGGTCGCGCAGGTCTTCATCCGCCTTGTTGATGCGCTCATCGCGCATCGCCAGTTGCCGGTCGCGCTCACTCAGTTGGGCGTCGCGCCCCTGTAAGTGGTCTTCCAGCTCGCGGATGGTTTGCAGGAAATCCAGCCCCTGCTGGTCGCGGTTGCGGATAGCCTCCTCACGCAAGCGCAATTCGGCGTCACGGTCGGCGACAGTGCGGTCGCGGTCAGCCAGTTCACGGTCACGCTCGGCCAAGGCACCGTCACGTTTTTCCAACTGTTGCTGCTGGAAGCCAATCCGTTGGTCACGCTCCTGCAACAGGGTTTCCTTTTCCTTCAGCAGCAGTTCGCGTGCCTGTACTTGCTGGTCACGGTCGGCGATGGTGCGGTCGCGTGCTTGCAGGTGCTGGCCAGCCAGGTCGATGTGGCTGTCGCGGGCGGCGAGCTGGCGGTCACGTTCCGAAATGTGGTTATCGCGCTCGGTCAGATGCCGGTCACGCTCCTTGAGCATTTTTTCCTGTTCCAGCGTCTGGCGGGTGCGCTCCTGCAACAGGGTTTCGCGGTCAACCAATTGCTGGTCTTTTTTAATGATGCTGTCATCACGGCTTTGCAGCAGCTTGTCCTTGCTCTGGATCGCCTGGTCAATACGCAACAGGGAACGGTCTTTGTCCTCCAGGCTGCGGTCACGCATCTGGATTTGCAGTTCCTTTTCCTGCAACAGCTTTTCGTAATGGGCAAGGCTTTGCTCAAGGGTTTTCAGGCGGGCTTCACGGTCTTCCAACATGGTGTCGCGCTGCTGCACCGCCCGGTCGCGCGCATTCAGGTTTTCATCGCGGACACGCAGGACTTTCTCTTTTTCCGCCAATAATTGGTTTTGCTGGGTCAGCAGCTTTTCCTTTTCCACCAGCAGTTTGGCAATGGTTTCCAGACGCTTGTCACGTTCGTCAATGCGCGCGTCGCGCACCCGGATGTGCCCGTCCTTTTCCAACATCAGGCTGGAGACTTCCTGCAAACGCTTGTCTTTTTCCACCAGGCGCTGTGCCAACACATCCACGCTGCTACGCAACGCCTGCTTGTCATTGAGCGTAAGATAAACGTTGGAATCCAGTTTTTTGAAAATTTCGAGATCCTTTTCTTCCAGCTTCATGATTGCTTCCTGAACACTACTTACCAGCACCAGCGGATAGATATTACCCTGCCCGTTAGGGGAGACTGTGGGGATTGCTGGAATTCTGGCATAAATAATAATGTTTCGCCACGTTACTTTTCAGGGCTGCGGTTCCAGGCATGCAGTTGCCCACGCCGCCATTCACGCAACTGTATGGCTGCGCTTGTTGCAGGAAAATCCAGTTGTAATTCCCCACTTGTCACTGTATCCAGCAATTTCACGCCACGGGCGGCATAACGCTGGACAACCATAGGGTTCGGGTGGTGGAAGCGGTTGAGATAACCGCTGGAGACAATGCCAAACACTGGGGAAACCGCCCGGATAAAATCTGGGCTGGATGAGGTTTTGCCTCCATGATGGGGAACCAGCAGCATTTCAGCTTGCAGCGCCGCCCCTTGCCCTATCAGCCATTGTTCCGCAGGCCGTTCAATATCGGCGGTTAATAATGCGCTGTGAACTTCATTCGCTATTTTTAATACGCAAGAACGGTTGTTTTCCGTCTGCTCCAGGAAATTCACATCCGGATGCAAAACGGTAAATGTCACCCCATCCCAATGCCATTTTTGCCCCGCCTCACATAAATCCGGCTGATAGCCTGACGCTATCCCTGGCGCGCCAACCAGGATGCGGTTGACCGGCATGGACGCCAAGATCGCTTCCGCCCCGCCGCTGTGGTCATTGTCAGCATGGGACACCACCAATGTGTCGACGTGCGTAATGCCTTGCCCGCGCAGCCAGGGCAGCACAACCAATTCACCCGTATCAAAACTGTCCGATGTTTTGGGGCCGGTATCAAACACCAGCGTATGGTTCGCAGTCTGCACCACACTCGCCAAACCCTGCCCCACATCCAGCACGCTCAGGCGGAAGGCACCCTGCCCCGGCCTTTCTGGAAGATAAAACAGCAGCGGCGACAACAGCACCAGACCCAACCAACGCCCTGGCATGCCGCGCGGTAGCCACAGCAGCCAAAAGCCTGCCATCGCCAGCAACAGCCAGGGCAACGGGATCAATGGCAGGTAGACGGATGACAGGGAAAAGCCCGCCAGCCAATCCAACGCCAGCATCAACCCCTGCAACAGCCAAGCGGCCACCTGCCAGACCAACGCAGCCAACACTGGCGTCACCCCTGTGAGCAGCACGCCCAGCAGCACCAACGGAACCACCAGCAGGGTGACATAAGGGATCGCCAGCAGATTGGCCAGCGGCGCAACCAGGGATACGCCGCCAAACCAAGCAGCGGTCAGCGGCAGCATGCCCAGCGACAGCGCCAGTTGCACCCACAGAAAAGCCAGCCTGCCCTGCTTGAGCCGCCGTTTTCCCAGCCACGCCAGCAATCCCACCGCGCTAAACGACAACCAGAATCCGGCGGACAAGCTGGCCAGCGGATCAACCAGCAACACCAGCAGCAAAGCCAGGGCGAACACACTGCTGAACGGGATACGCCGCCGCAGCAACAATCCCGACATCACCGCCAGCACCATCACCAGCGAGCGCTGGGTAGGGATGCTCAAGCCCGCCAGCACCGCATAGATGCAGGCGAACACGCCACCCACAATGGCACCTGCAATTTTCACCGGCAACCGCAAATACAGGGAAGGCAACAGCCGCCACAACAGCATTACCGGCAAAAAACCAAACCCCGCCACCATGCCGATATGCAGGCCGGAAATCGCCAGCAAATGGCTGGTTCCGGTCTTGCGCAAAGTTTCCCATTGTTGCGGCGTAATGGTGCTGCGGTAAGCGACCGCCAATCCCTGTATCAGCCCCGTCACCGGCGAATCCCCCAACGCCGCCTGGATCCGTTCCTGCAACAACTGGCGGATGGCGTTGGCGGACACTGCGGAAGCGGCAGCGAGCCGCCGGTTCTGCGCCGATTGCCGGACATAGCCGCTGCCGCCAATCCGCTGGGTGAACAGCCATTTCTCATAGTCAAAACCGCCGGGATTCATGAAGCCATTGGGACGTTTGCTGCGCACTTTCAATTGCCAGCGTTCCCCAGCACGGATGTCAGGCCGGTTCTGCTCATACCAGGCGACCCGCAAGCGCCCGTGATAACCCCCCCGATCAGCCTGCTCCACATCCAGCAGAAAACGCACGCCATCTGGCTGTAGTTCCGGCGCATCCACGACCACGCCGGTCAGCAGCACATCCTGCCCTTCCCAGTCCTGCGGCAGCCAGCTTTCCCGCACCTGCACTGCGGTCAAAAGCGCATACAATGCGCCAGCGCCAACCCCGGCCAGCAACACCGACGACCATAAAAGCCAGCGCCAACGGCGGCCATACCAGAATGCCGCCGCCACTGCCGCCAACCAGACAACGGCTGTCACCGCCAAGACAGCGCCGTCCGGCAATTGGGCAAGAACCAGTATTACCAGCGTCCCGGCAAAAAAACTTACTGAAAAGGTGCGCATGGAAGAAGAACCCTTGAAAGCATGAGCTGTTATTGTTGGTATTTCACCCAGTAGCCCCGCCCGTATAACTCGGGCGTCACCGTACCTTGACGTTCATACTACCTGTTCCAACGGCATAAGCCCACACGCAAAAAGGCCCCACGAAGGGGCCTTTAGCCATGAATCCATGCGGTAAGGGTCAGCTGATCCGCAACCGTTGCCCCACATAAATCGTGTCGTTGCGCAGGTGGTTCAGACGCTTCAAACGGGTAACACTGGTGTGGTATTTTTTAGCGATCTTGCCTAATGTGTCGCCACTGTGGACACGGATAAAGTGGACTTTTTGCTTTTTAGGGGCTGCATGTTTGGGTTCCTGCTTCATGGGTGGCTGATGTTGCTCCATTTGGACTGGGCTCTGCTGCCCCATCTGGGCTGGGCCTTGCTGCGCTTGCTCAGGCCCTTTGGCAAAAGCCCCGCCACTCACCGTGAGTGCCAGCGCAGTTATTAATGTGGCCGCGAAGGTATTATGCAGTTTCATGATTAATCTCCTAAAAATAGTTATGAATGGGCTTTCCGACTGGTCAGGTCGTATTTTCAGTTTAAATCGGCCTGTATTTTCTGCAATCCTTTCTCATGTAAAGTTATGTAAAGCTTTGTAAAGGTTCGTCAGCCCTCATTGCATCCTCATCCATTTATGAAATAATTCTCCGCAAGATGCAAAACAAACTGCATTCAAACTATCAAGTGTTAATTTTTTTAAACCAAAATTATTGAACAGGAGAATATCAATGAAATTAAAATGGATATTGCTGGCAATCACCCCACTACTGGCGCAGGGCGCATGGGCGGAAGACTATACCTGCCCGGCAAGCATGCAGGTCAAGGAGCAGCTAGTGTCGGATCCGGCAGACTGGTCAGTGATGTTCGCCAACGCGGCGGGCGACTTGGTTTACCTGGATGGCCGTGAAGCCAGCGACACCCTGCCTCTGGTGGAAATCACGCTGTACTCCGGCGAACCCAAAGACGGCTCCGCCATCTCGCAGGACAATGCTGACGAGCTGACCGAAGCGGAAGAAGGGACTAGCCTGTGGACACTGGGAAGCGCTGAAAACCAGCAGAAAAATCCGGTCTATATCGCTTGCAACTATGGCTCGAACATCAGCACCTTCAAAAAAACCAGCGCGCCTGTCAAATCCTGCTCATGGCACTTCACGCCCGATGGGACCAACAATGTCCTGAGCTGCACGCCGCTTTAACTGCGGGAAACATTAATCCGCCCAGTTTTTTGCGGGCGGATTAACCGGATGCGTCGGGCGTCATACCAGGGTCTCGCCTACCGCTGGGCTTGGCGGTGCCAGCCTATTGATGCGCTCCACTGCCGCAAGGCTGTTCACCGTACCTGTCAGGAAACCGCCATCCAGTGGCGACCAAGCGACCAGAGCAACACCCAGCTCCCGCATGGCGGGCAGCAGTTCAACTTCCGCTTCACGCCGCCACAGCGAATATTCATATTGCACGGCGGTGATCGGATGCGTCTGATGCGCCCGCCGAAGCTGTTCCGCCGTGACATTGCTCAGACCGAGATAACGCGCCTTGCCTTGTTGCACCGCTTCGGCCATGGTACCTACCGTTTTCAGTTCCTCATCCGTTTACATGGTTCGCCAGCACCAGAATTTCCGACGGCCCAAGCTGGTTGATCTCGATATAGCGGACACCGTTGCCGTCGAGCAGCACTTCACGGGTCTGGCCAACCTTGTTCTCACCCAGGCAGGCGGCTGAACCGGCCTCTTCACTGCTGGCGATCACGCACAGCTTGCCACCAGCAGGATTCAACATGGCGTCAACCAGAATTCTGGCTCCGCGCGGCTCCACGCCATGCGGATTCAGCACGACCACGATTTCTTCATCATCCAGGATGCGCGACCACGCAATAATTTCGCCATTGGCGTAAACCTCAAACGGCTTGCCCAGAAAAGACACCGGACGCAGATACTGCCGACCATAACGCAGCGCGGGAAACCCAGCGCGGATCGCGGCCAGATGACGGATGCGCCGATAAGCCGGGCTGGCCGTGTCGAAGCAGTGGCTGCCAGCCGTGCCGAAAGGGCCGAAACCGGGCAGTTCGGAATCCAGCCGCGCCCTCGCTTCCGACAACCCCGCCCGCCCATGTTTAAGCGGATGCGGCGCGCCAAACAGGGTTTCTCGCAAATACCGATCATTGTCGCCAAACTTTGGCAGCCAGTTGCGTTCAGTCGCTTCCGGCCCACCCAGACTTTGTTCAGTGCCGTAATAAATGCACGGAATACCCAGCGTAAACAATTGCAGGCCCACACCGGCGACCACCTGATGAGCCGAAGCCGCCTGGGTGGAAAAGCGTAGTTTCTCGCCAAACACATGGTCATGATCGTCCAGAACTGAAACATGCTTGGCACCCAGCGCCCGATGCGACCCCATCACCGATTTCCCCGGATCGAATCCGGCGAAGAAACTGTGCGGATCCTGCAAGCCTTTGGCAACCTGCCGCAGGTTCAGGCGCATTTCGCCAATATCCAGCGCCGCATTCAGGTTTCTGCCGATCACATCCAGGTAACGGTCCTCACTGTAATCGCCGCCCGCGATTTCCCCGACCAGAAAGAAATCCGCCTTGCCCAAGTTTTGTGCAAACTCCTTGATCGAGCCACAGAAATTTCTGGCCTGTTCAAAGGAGACATGCTTCAGCGTATCAATGCGGAAGCCGTCGCAATCCGTCAGCGCGATCCAGTATTTATAACAGGTGGCCAGTTGCGACAGCAGTTCCGGATCGTCGAGAAAAAAATCCTTCAGCGTCAGGAAGTCGGTGCGCTTGTGTTCAGCGTGAGGATTTTCCAGTTCCACATCGTCGCCCCCCAGGTTGCCGCAACCCGCGCGGGTGTATTTATCCGGATCCTGCAATTCGGTCGGCCAGACACCATCCTCGGAACCTTGAATCGCCTCAATACTCTCGCCCTCAATTCCGCGCCAGTGACCAAAACCATAACGCCCTTCAGTGTAGTGCGGCTGATAAACGCTGCCGGGAACACCTTCCGGATAAATCCAGTTCTCCCCGGAATGGTTAAAGATAATATCCAGAATAATGCGCATGTTCCGGGCGTGCGCCTGTTGGATCAGCTCGACCAATTCCGCGCGTGAACCGAATCGGGGGTCGACCTCAAGAAAATCCTGAATGCCATAACCGTGGTAGGTGTCCAGATGACCGCGCTGCTTGAACACCGGACTGAGCCACAGCGTGGTGACGCCCAGGTTTTGCAGGTAATCGAGCTTCGACGCCACGCCCTTGAGCGTCCCCCCCTGCCAGCGTTCGCCGCCCGATCTGGCCCAGTCTTCCCAACGCCATTGACCCGGTCTGGCATCGGCCAGCCTGCTGCGATCCAGTAAAGGGCGCTGATCTTCCTGATTATCGCTGAAACGGTCGACGAGCAGGAAATACAGCACTTCATCGCGCCAGTCCCCCGGCGAGGGGTGATAGCGGGTTCTGCGCGGCAGTGCAACCGAACGAATGCCGCTGGGCCGTGCAGCCCGTAGAATGCTTTCAACAAATGACATGGCTATCTCCTGTTAACGGTTGGTTGGATGATTACAGCCAAATATTTACGTATACGAGGAAAAATGGGCGGGCGTTATCAGCCATCCCTACCCCTGTTTTGGGCTAGGAGCATAATGTTCCCACAAGTCGTCATGATTTTCCCTCCGTATCAGGCAACTTGGTGCGGGCGCGGCCAGAAACCAGCAAATACCAGCCCAGCGCCGCCAGCAATATCAACCCAGCACTTATAGCGTAAGGCTCCACACCGTGCAGCACGCTTTCAACCTGCCCGAAATGCTTGCCCAGCAAAAACACCCCGCCGCCCCAGACGCCAACCCATAAGGCCGCCCCCAACGCATTGAAAACAATGAAGCGCCACCACGGCATGCGCATCCCGCCCGCCACCACACCGTTGAGCTGGCGCAAAATTTCAAAAAAGCGCGCCGCCATCACCACGCCGCCGCCATAACGCCTGAAAAAGGTTTCGACATGCTCCAGGTGCGCTTGCTTCACCCCTACTTTGAGGAACAGGCGACGGCCGCCCCAACGCCCCAGCAAGTAACCGAGGTTATCACCCAGCACCGCCGCCAGCCATGCAGTCAACAGCACCGCAACAGGGTTCAGCTCGCCCTGCCCTGCCAGCAGCGCGGACGCTATGATCAGGGTTTCGCCAGGGGCAGGCAGGCCGAAGCCTTCCACCAATACGCCACCGAACAGGGCGAAATAGCCGTATTGCTCCAGCCAGGGCTTGGCGACGGCAAGGTAATGTTCCAGCATGATTGTCTCCGTATCGGATTGCCCAGAAGGCACGCCGCCAGCATGAATCACTGACCGGCGTCAGTCCAGCAGGTTGGCACGCCTGAATTGTCGTTTTCAAACGTGGGGATTTGCTTGAAAGCTTCGGCAGATTTTTGATAAAAATCAATTACATGATTTTATTTACTTTTTTGCATTTGATCAATGCTGCACGGCCACATAGCCAAGTAAATTTCTCGGAAATGTCAGCGTATGGAGCAGTGATAAATGCAAGATGACAACACCATCAACCAAAGTCGGCGGCGGTTTTTGATTGCTGCCACTTCAGTCGTGGGCGCAGCGGGGGTTGCCGCTGTCGCCACGCCTTTCCTTGCATCCTGGTCGCCGAGCGCCCGCGCTTTGGCCGCTGGTGCCCCGGTTGAAATGGATGTGCGCAAGGTTGAACCCGGCCAATTGGTGCGCATTGTTTGGCGTGGCAAACCGGTATGGGTCGTTAACCGCACCCAGGAAATGCTGGATAACCTGGCTTCCAACGACCTGCGCCTGCGCGACCCTGCCTCCGCTGTCACCAGCCAGCAACCGGCTTACGCGCAGAACCCCTACCGTTCCCGCAAGCCAGAATACCTGGTGCTGATCGGCATTTGCACGCACTTGGGTTGCTCCCCCACCTACCGCCCAGAACTGGCTCCCGCCGACCTGGGCGCAGACTGGAAAGGCGGCTGGTACTGCCCCTGCCACGGCTCACGTTTCGACTTGGCGGGGCGCGTCTTCAAGAATGTGCCCGCCGCCACTAACTTGGTCGTACCGCCCTATTACTTCAAGGATGACAACACCATCCTGGTCGGCGAAGACGGTTCCAAAGCATAAACAAATGAGGTGACACCCATGAAAGTTGGCCCTATGAAAATCGGCGTAAGCAGCCAGAATTTCCGCACCATCACCGGCCATGCGGGCAAAGGCCGCCGCTTTATCATTTTCGAAGCGCCCGATTGCGCAGATGTGCACGAAACCGGGCGTCTGGATCTGCCCAAGGAAATGTCCCTGCACGAATGGGATGGTCATGGCGAACACCCGTTGTTTGAGCTCGATTACCTGATCACCAGCAGTTGTGGTGACAGCTTCATCAATAAGATGGGCAGCCGGGGCGTGATGGTGAGGGTCACCTCCGAAACCGACCCGGCCGTTGCGGCCAAAGCCCTGTTGGTGGGAACCCTGCCGGAAGGTGCCCCCCAGGCGCATGACCACAGCCACGAACATCATCACCATGGCCACCACCACCAAACCTAATATCCCCCTTTATGTTCAGGAACATGGAAGCCACTGGACAACCGCCATGCTTGGTAGTCTAATTCCTGCATTGCAATAAGTGACAAGAACTACCCAATATGAGCGAAACCAGCAGACCTCTGAACTTCATTGAGCGCATCATTGAAGAAGACCTCGCCAACGGCAAGGTGAAGACCGTGCACACCCGCTTTCCGCCGGAGCCGAACGGCTACCTGCATGTCGGCCACGCCAAGTCCATCTGGCTAAACTTCGGGCTGGCGAAGAAATACGGCGGCACCTGCAACCTGCGCATGGACGACACCAACCCGGAAAAGGAAGACGAGGAATACGTCGAGTCCATCAAGGCTGACGTGCAATGGCTGGGCTACCAATGGGACGGGGAAGTGCGTTACGCCTCCGATTACTTCGACCAGTTGTATGACTGGGCTATCCACCTGATCAAGGAAGGGAAAGCCTTTGTCTGCGACCTGACGGCGGAGGAAATGCGCCAGTACCGTGGCACCCTGAACGAGGCAGGCAAGGAAAGCCCCCACCGCACCCGCCCCATTGAGGAAAACCTCGACCTGTTCGAACGGATGCGCGCCGGGGAGTTCGCCGATGGCAGCCGCACCTTGCGGGCCAAGATCGACATGGCATCCCCCAACATCAACTTGCGCGACCCGGTGCTGTACCGCATCAAGAAGGCGACCCACCACCAGACCG
The DNA here is from genome assembly GCF_035668035.1 of Candidatus Thiothrix phosphatis. Lineage (NCBI taxonomy): Bacteria > Pseudomonadati > Pseudomonadota > Gammaproteobacteria > Thiotrichales > Thiotrichaceae > Thiothrix > Candidatus Thiothrix phosphatis. Next base: position 58,210 of record NZ_JAYMYJ010000012.1, read on the forward strand.
GCGACAAATGGTGCATTTACCCCTCCTACGACTACACCCACGGGCAAAGCGACGCGCTGGAATACATCACCCACTCCATCTGCACACTGGAGTTCGAGGATCACCGCCCGCTGTACGATTGGTGCATCCAGAACCTGCCGGTGCCCGCCGAACCGCACCAGTACGAATTCTCGCGCCTCAACCTCAACTACACCGTCACCAGCAAACGCAGGCTCAAGCAGCTGGTGGTGGAAAATTACGTCGATGGTTGGAGCGACCCGCGCATGCCGACCATTTCCGGCATGCGCCGCCGGGGTTATACGCCGAAAGCGATCCGCAACTTCTGTGAAATGGCGGGCGTCACCAAGGTCGAGGGCGTGGTCGACATCAGCATGCTGGAGCATGCCATCCGCGACGACCTCAATGAAATTTCCCCGCGCGCCATGTGCGTGCTGCGTCCGCTCAAGGTCACGCTGACCAATTATCCGGAAGACAAGGTGGAAACCATGACAGCGCCCATCCATCCGCAGAATGAGGCGATGGGTGAACGTGAGATGCCATTCTGCCGCGACATCCTGATTGACCAGGACGATTTCCGCGAAGAAGCCAACAAGCAGTACAAACGTCTGGTGCTGGGCAAGCGCGTGCGCCTGCGCAACAGCTACGTGATCGAAGCCGAAGAAGCCATCAAGGACACCGATGGCAACGTCATCGAAGTGCGCGCCCGCGTGCTGGAGGAAACCCTCGGCAATAACCCGGAAGACGGCGTGAAACCGAAGGGCGTCATCCATTGGGTATCCGCACGGGAAAATGTCGGCTGCGAAGTGCGCCTGTACGACCGCCTGTTCAACGACCCGGCGCCGGATGCAGGCGGCAAGAACTACCTGGAATCGCTCAACCCTGGCAGCTTGGCAATCCTGCAAGGCTGCAAGGGCGAAATTGGGCTGGCGAAAGCCACACTGGAAGACCGTTACCAGTTTGAGCGGGAAGGCTATTTCGTGCTGGACTCCAAGTATTCCACACCGGGACAGCTGGTGTTCAACCGGGTGATCGGCTTGAAGGATACCTGGGAAAAGGCCGAAAGCCCGTCTTAAACACCCCCCATAAAAAAACCCCTACCCGAGAATGACAGCATCATCCTCGCGGTAGGGGTAGTATGGTCACGGTCAACTCAAACCAAGATCAAGATGCTTTGCCCGGTCATTCCTCTTTCACCAACGCGCGGTAAGCATGCCAGCTGGCGTGCGCAACCAACGGCATGGCGATAATCAGGCCAATATTGAATGTCAGGATGCCAATGCCAACGATTGCGGTGATGGTCGCCGCCCAAACCAACATGGTGACAGGATTTTTCATCACTGCCCGCACACTGGTTGCCGCCGCCGTCACGATGTCCACCTTGCGCTCCAGCAACATGGGGGCAGTGACAACACCCGTCACGAACGCCACCAAGGCAAACAACAAACCAACACCAAAAAAGGACAGCACAAACATTCCGCCGTCATCCATGCCCATCAAAGCATTCCACAAACCGGTGTAACCCATCGCAGAAACCGACATGGACATGTCATTAAAGAAAATGCCGGTAATGAGGGCGGCCACACGTACCCAGAAAATCATCAGCATGCCCAACAGCACCGCATAAAAACCCAAACTGACAGCGTTTTCCCGGATACTGAACATCGATGTCAACAGGCGCGGCTGCCACCCCTGTTCAATCTGATGGCTCAAGGCGTATAAACCGAGAGCCAAAAACGGCCCCACCAGAAAGAATCCAGTCGTGGCGGCGACGAAAAAAGCGGGGTTGCCAGCGGAAACCATGCTCATCAATACCCCGACCAACGCAAAGATGATGCCATAAGACAGGCTGGCGGATGGGTTTACCTTGAGGTCTTCCCAACCCTGGCCCAACCATTGCCTGATCGCGCCGGGCCCAACTTTCTGGACGGGATAACTCTTGAACAAATGATCAACGTCAGGAGCCATGGAAGGCTCGGACGGCTTGCTGACAAACTGTTCCATATTTAACCTCCTTCATACAACCAATGCTTAACGCCTTTATTCCAAGCTTTTTACTCAGGATTAAGCAAACTATAGCCCTCCCTTCCGCCAGCGGCAACAACCCCTCCTAACCGCAGGGAAAGCAGCAAACCCACCGTACAAAACGCAGGGTCATTCATGCCCGGTGGCGTCCCAGGCATGGTCGCTGTTGTCACGCTGGTTGCGCTTGTCCGCCTGTAGGATTTCCAGCACTTCCTCCCGCGCCCGTTGGGCTTCTGACACATACTTTTGGGAGCCAAGCTCATGCTGGCCCAACAAATCGATGGTCTGCTGATCGTGGAAAGCGAACCGTTGCGCTGTCCGCCGCGCCTGGTAGGCCCGCATCCCCAGCGCTTGCAGGGTTTGTTCGCCGACCTTAAGCGAGCCCAGGAACATCTCCCGTTCGATATAATCCACCCCCAGCTTTTGCAGTTCGTGGTAATGGGTCACATCATAAGCGCGCGCAAAAATTTTCAAATGCGGAAAATGGCGCTTGGCGTTTTCAACGATGGTGTTTGTCATGCCCCGCTCATCCACTGCCACCACCAGCAGTTTGGCCCTGCCCGCCCCGGCGGTGTGCAACAGTTCCTCCCGGCTGGCGTCGCCGTAAAAAATCTTGAAGCCGAAACGGCGCACCCGCTCGATATGGGGCGCACTATGGTCTAAAACTGTCACCGGCGTGCCGTTGGCGATCAGCAGCCTCCCCACAATTTGCCCAAAACGCCCGAAGCCAACGATGATGACCGGGGAGTCCTGCTCCCCCAGGCCATCATTCACCAAACTGCCGCCATCGGCATCGCCAGCGCCTTGAAAACGTGGCTGTATCCATTTTTCATTCAACAGGACCAACACTGGCGTCAGCGCCATCGACAGGGCGATGGCCACCATCAGGGTATCCACCACCGCCTGTGGCAGCACATGGTTTTGCAGGCTGAACGACAGCAGCACGAAACCGAATTCCCCACCCTGCGCCAGCGCAAACGTAAACCAGTAGCGGCCGCCGCCTTGCAAGGCGAACAGCTTTGCCAGCCCCCACAGGATGGCGAACTTGACCACCACCAACCCCAGCACCAAGCCGCCAATCAGCAGGAACTCCTTCTGCAACAAGGCAAAATTGATCCCCGCGCCCACCGAAATGAAAAACAGCCCCAGCAGCAGCGCCTTGAACGGGTCAATGTTCGCCTCCAGTTCATGCCGGTATTCGTTGTTGGCCAACACCACCCCCGCAATAAACGCCCCCAACGCTTGCGACAGCCCCACCATTTGCATCAGCAAGGCGATGCCGACCACCAACAGCAGGGCGATGGCGGTAAACATTTCCCGCAACTGGCTTTCCGCAATGAACCGGAACACCGGCCGCATCAGGTAGCGCCCCGCCAGGATGATGGCCGCCACCGCCGCCATCAGCAGCGCCGTCTGCTCCCAAGCGGGCAAATGGGTAATCACGCTCCCCGCCTGCGCGGCTTCCGCCGTCGGTGCCGAGCGGACGACAGCCAGCAACGGCAATATGGCGAAAATCGGGATGACGGCAATATCCTGAAACAGCAACACGGCGAAACTGGATGTGCCAGCCTCGGTTTTAAGCAAGTTTTTTTCGCCCAGAATCTGCAAGGCGATGGCGGTGGAGGACAGCGCCAGGATCAGCCCGACCGCCAGCGCCTGCCGCCAATCCTGCCCCAGCAACACGCCAATGCCGGTGACCGCCAGTGTGGTCGCCGCCACCTGCAAGCCGCCCAACCCCAGGATCGGGCTGCGCATCCGCCACAACAGGCTGGGCTGCAACTCCAGCCCGATCAGGAACAGCATCATGACCACGCCAAATTCGGCGAAATGCATGATATGGCCCGCTTCCGTCACCAGCTCGAGGGCGAACGGGCCGATCAGCGCCCCAGCGATCAAGTAGCCCAGCACTGACCCCAGCCCCAAGCGGGCGGCGATCGGCACAGCGATAACGCCAGCCGCGAGATAAATGAAGGCTTCCTGTAAAAACATCATCCCTCACTCTCCTGCGCCCAATCGTTCAGGTAGGCGGGCGCAGGGTCAAGCGGTGGGATTTCCCGCTGCAAACGTTTCAATACATGCTGGTAGCGTTCTGCATACGTATCAATCACGGCCTCACTCATATTATGTGTGCCGTGGACGGCAAACGGTGGCAGATACGTCATGCCGCACAAGTTGGCGGTCTGTTCGAATGGGCGCAGCAATTCCCGCAGGGTGAAATGATTGTTGCCTTCCGCGCAATAGGTTTCCCGGCTGCCGCCGACGCTGATGGCATTGAGCAAGCGCTTGCCTTGCAACGACTGGCCTTCATACCCATAGGCAAACCCATGCTCCAGCACCAGATCCTGCCATTCCTTGAGCAACGCGGGTGAGCTGTACCAATAAAGCGGATGTTGGAAAACAATGATGTCATGCTCCAGCAACAACTGCTGCTCACGCGCCACATTCACCATAAAATCGGGGTAAAGTTCATATAAATCATGCAGGTGCACACCACTCACAGCACGGGCCGCCTTCGCCAGCCGGTACTGAACCCGTGACTTTTCCAAGGCTGGATGGGCAAACAGGATCAGGATCTGGTTCATCATCACCTTCAGGCATATATGGGTTGGATGCGGGAAAACCCCAAACTGTCATGGCGCCAACGCCATGGCTGCGCTTATTGCATGATGCTGCAATGCAAACAACAATGACCGGGTGACAACATTCAGTCAAGGAGACATACAAAATGACTACCCCAAACACCGTTGAGCTTGAGCTTATCAACAAACTGGTCAGTGAAAACGACGACCCCATCGATTTCATCCTGGAACTGCAAAGCTGCCCGGAAACCCGGAACAACCCTGACGCAGCACACCTCGCCATGCAGATTTGGCAGGAAGCCCGTCAAGGAATGGAGGGTGTCAGCAAAGCAGCATGACCCTCCCCCCTCCTCCGGAACAGGCCGTCACGCCAGTCGGGCGGCTTGTCCCTTCATCTGTTCGACGATGGCGTAAACGCCCACATGGCGGGTAGGGCTGAGGTTTTCCGCCAGTTGAATCCGGTCGAAAAGCACATCGACATCCATCTCAACAATGGCTTGGACACTTTTGCCACTGAACAGATTCACCAGCAGGGCAACCACGCCCTTGATGATGGCGGTGTCGCAATCACCATGAAACAAGACCTTGCCGGGATGATCCGGGTCGGGTAACGCATTGACCCACACCTGGCTCATGCAGGGCTTTACCCGGTTGCCTTCCGTCTTTTCGGAATCAGGCATCGGCTCCAGCGCCTCACCCAGTTCGGTCAGATATTGGTAACGCTGTTCCCAATCTTCCAGCAACTCGAAATCGCTGGCGATGTCGTCAATGTCACTCATGGGGATTCCCTAGAACATGTCCAATTGCAGGCGGGCGTCTTCACTCATGCGGGATGGGTCCCAGGGAGGGTCCCACACCAGATCCACCTCAACATCATTGACCTGGACAATGGAACGGGCCGCCGCTTCGACACTGGCGGGCAAACTTCCGGCAACCGGGCAACCGGGGCTGGTCAGGGTCATGCGGATGTGGACATTGTTGCCGTCATCCACGTCCAACCCGTAGATCAGGCCTAGCTCGTAGATATTGACCGGAATTTCCGGATCATAGACTTGGCGGACAGCATCAATGACGGCGTTTTTCAGCCACTCACGCCGCGCCGCCTGTTGCGGATCGGCAAGTGGTTCCGCCCCCTTGCTCTTGTGGAAAGATGGCAACTTGAACATCAATGGGACTCCGGCCAATAATAGTTGAGTTGTTCAGTTGGAATATAGTGGCGGGCAACGCTGGACTGCAAATAAGCACGCAATCACCATTACATTACACGGCATACTCCACCACCAGCCGGAACTCGCCGCCGGGTGCCACTTCCACCACATCATCGCCCGCATTGGCCGTTTCGACGCAAATGAACCGCAGGTAATCATCATCCAGCAAGTCGCCCATTTCCGCCGCGATTTTCGCCCACGGGTTCCAGACCACCGCCGTTTTGTTGCCGCTGGAGGCAATACGGATTTGACGCTGTCCGGCTGTATCCACAACCGTCAGCGCGGGCGGAACATCCAGATAAACACGATCCACTTCCGCACTGACCGTCACTGCGCCATCCTGCTGCCGGACAGCGCCATTTGCGCCCGCCGCCTTGTCGATATAATGCGCGCCTTCCAGCCCCAGCACTTGCGTTTGGGCAATGTCGCCCACTGCAAAATAGGTGTGCAGCGCCTGCGTGATGGAAAACGCCTGCGAGCCAACGTTGCGGGTCACCAAAGCCAGTTGCAGGGTGGTGCCGACAGTGATCGCCAGCTCCAGCCCGAAACGGTATGGCCAGATCGCCAGCGTCTCGGCAGAGGATTCCAGCCCCAGCCGCACTTGCGTAGCGCCCTCAGCGGTTTCCGCCGTCGCCAGCACCTTCCACATGCGGGTGCGCGCCAAGCCATGCGCGGGGCGGCCTTTGCCTTCCGGGTCAGGGCCAAACCACGGCCAGCAAATGGGGATGCCGCCTTTGATCGCCTTGCCTTCCTGGTAATACGCCCCGTTGCTGGCGAATAAAACGTCCGTGGTGCCTTTCGGCTTGAATGACAACACTTGCCCGGCGTACACCGAAATCAGTGCATCCGCATGCCCGTTGCTGACGTTGATCATCGGCAAGCCGCCGTGGCCTGTTGTGTGGGCAATCGTCATGGTGCGAACCCTGTCGTTGTTAATAGCAGGCGCATCATAACGTAAATACGTTATCCATTGCCTCCAATCCATGCCGCCGATGGGTGATCAGCAGCAGGCTTTGCCCGGTGCTTTCAACATGCGCAAGGATATTTGCCATCACCTGTGCTGCGGCTTCCGCATCCAGCCCTTCAGTGGGTTCGTCAAGGATCAGCAAGGACGCCGGTTTGAGCAATGCCCGCGCAATCACCACCCGTTTGGCTTGCCCACCGGAAAGGCGCACACCCGTTTCGCCTACCCACGTCGCATACCCTTGCGGCTGTTGGCTGATGAAATCATGGATCAGTGCGGTGCGGCACACCGCGTCCAGCTCTGCTTCCGTCGCATCACGCTTTGCCAGCAACAGGTTGTCGCGGAGGGTGGCATTGAACAGATGGGTTTGCTGCGGCACAACGGCGATGCGCTCGCGCAAGGCTTCGCCGCTGTAACGGGCCAACGGGACACCAGCCAACAACAGCTCCCCTTCCGTCGGGTCGCGGAAACGTAGCAACAGGCTGGTCAAGGTGCTTTTGCCTGCGCCGGTTGCGCCGACAACGGCGAGTTTGTGGCCTTGCGGGAAATCCAGCGTCAGATGTTGCAGGGCGGATGTTGCCTCTGCGTGGTAGCGGAAGCCCAGATTTCGCAGGCTGAAATCCAGCCGCTGCGGCACGGCTTCAGGGTTGGCAGGTTCGACAACGGCGGGCAACTCATCGGCAAGCCCGAAAATACGTCGCGCTGCCGCCAGCGTTTCCCCCAAGGACTGGAACGCCAATGGCAACGGCAACACCGCCTCGAAACTCGCCAGCGCGAACAGTGCCAGCATCGTCAAGTCCGGTGGGGCGATGGTTTTATCCGCCACCAACGGAATCGCCGACAGCAACATGGCCCACATGGCAAGATTTGCACACAAACCCAATGCGCCTTGGGCAACACCATTCAAACGGCTCAAGGTTTGCTGTTGTCCCGCCAATGCCCGTGACAGGTGGCGGATGTGGGCAGCATGGGCATCCGCCGCGCCATACACCAGCAATTCCCCCATCCCCTGCAAGTCGTTGACCAACGCAGCGCGCAACTGTGCCGACGTTTCCACCATCTGTTTGCCGGTATCATGCCCCCAGCGGTTCATTAGCCACGGGATCAGCCCCCCCGCCACCAGCAGCAAGTCCAATTCCACCAACGCCAACAGCGGGTGGTAGAACAGCAGTGCCACCACAAACACCAGCGTTGCCAACACCGCCACCGCTACCGGAACCAGCAAGCGCAGGTACATATTGTTCAGCGTGTCGATGTCCGCACGGATACGGCTCAACACGTCGCCACTGCGGTAATTTTCCAGCACCGCAGGCGCAAGCGGTTCAATGTGCTGGTAAAACCACACCCGCAATTCCGCCAGGATGCGGAACGTCGCCTCATGCGTCACCAAGCGTTCCCCATAACGCCCCGCTGTGCGCACAATCGCTGCCAGCCGGATAAGGGCGGACGGGGTGAAATAGTTCATCGTCACCCCGGCAACGCCCGCCATCGCCATCGCAGTGATGAACCAACCCGACACCGCCATCAGCCCCACATTCGCCAACAAGGTAATGAAGGCAAGGAAAATCCCCAACGCCATCCATTGCCAGTACGGTTTGAACAGGCGCAGCAAACGCAGCAAGTCATTCATGCTTCACCCCCGTAAGCGTGCAGCATTTGGCGGTAATGTGCTGAATGGGTTTGCAATTCGGCGTGTGTGCCCGTCGCCACCACTTGCCCGTTAGCCAGCACAGCGATGCAATCCGCATCCTGCACTGTGCGCAAACGGTGGGCAACCATCACCAACGTGCGCCCGCTTGCCAGTTGCCGTACCCCGGCGTGGACGAGGGTTTCGCTGTCCTGATCCAGATTGGCGGTGGCTTCGTCGAGGATCACCAAGGGCGCATCCTTGAGGAATGCCCGTGCCAGTGCAAGCCGTTGGATTTGCCCACCGGAAAGCCCTTGCCCCGCCTCACCCACCACCGTGCCGTAGCCTTGCGGCAGCTTGACGATGAATTCATCGGCGTAGGCTTGTTGCGCGGCGGCTTGCATTTGCTCCAGCGTAGCTTGCGGATTGCCAAGGCGGATATTGTCGGCAATCGTGCCAGGGAACAATTGCGGTTTTTGCGGCAACCATGCCAGTTGCTTGCGCCATGTGTCCGGTGCGATCTCCGCCAGCGGCGTATCACCGACAAGGATTTGCCCGCTTTGCGGTTGCAGGAAGCCCATCAGCAGGTGGATAAGCGTGGTTTTGCCAGAGCCGCTTGCGCCAACGATGGCGAGGGTTTTGCCTGCGGGGATGTCAAGGGTCAGGTTGGTGAGGGCGGGGCGGTGGTCGGGGTAGGTGAAGGCGACGTTTAAAAATTTCACTCCGAACATCCCCCCCATCCCTAACCCTTCCCCCGCAAGGGGGGAAGGGGGCAAGAGAGAAGAAGGGGGATTCAACACCTCAACCATCCGCTCCGCCGCGCCGATTGCCGCCATCCGTGCATGGTATTGCGTCCCCATATTACGCAGCGGCAGGTAGAACTCCGGGGCAAGCAGCAGCACGAAAAAGCCGTGGAAAAACAGCATTTCCCCCCAAAACAGGCGAAAACCGATGAACACCGCAATCAGCGCGATGCTGACTGTGGCAAGGAATTCCAGCGCGAACGAGGACAGGAACGCCACCCGCAACACCGATAGGGTGCTTTCACGGTACTGGTCAGCAATTTGCGCCACCACCTGTGCTTCGCGGCGGCTGGCATTGAACAGTTTCAAGGTGGTCAAACCCTGAATCACATCGAGGAAATGCGCACTCATGCGGGCGAGTTGCCGCCATTGCTGCTGGTTGCGCTTTTCCGTGCCTTTGCCGATCAGGATCATAAATACCGGAATCAAAGGTGCGGTCACGACCATCACCACGGCGGATAACCAGTCATTGCCCGCCACCACCACCACCAGCATCGCTAACGGCACGAGCGCGACCAAGGACATGGCGGGGATGTAACGGGCGTAATAGGCTTCGAGGGCCTCCACCCCGTCGCTGAGGGTGTTGATAAGGTCGCCAGAGCGTTCACCCGTCAACCACGCAGGCCCCAGTTGCTGTACCCGCTGGTAAAGTTGCTCGCGGATGGCGAGTTTCACTTGCACGGCGGCGTGGAAAGCCGCTTGTTCTGATGCCCACGCCAACCCGGCACGCAGCAGGAAAATTGCCAGCATCCCCCACAGCCACGGCATGACATCTGCCAGTGTGGCTTGTTGGAACACCACTGCGTTGACAGTGCTTGCCATTAACCACGCCTGCATAATCAGCAGTAAGCCTGCACTCAGGCCAATGGTGACCGCCGCTTTCAGCCAGAAACCGGCATGGGTTTTCCAGCCTGTCAGGGCAGCGGTAATGGCAGGGGCTGGTTGCTGGGGCTTGGGTTGGGCGGGTGTTGTCATGGGTTTATCGCTTACAGATGAAAAGGGAGAGCATTGCCCTCCCTTTTGACAGCAGGTGTTACCCCTTACTCATCCGCATCCAGCCCGTTGAGTTCCAACCACATCACGTTGATGATGCCGAACGCACAAGCCAGCAATACGCCGAGAATCCAGGCGAAATACCACATAATCGTACCTCCTTAGTAAACGGCGTGATCGTTGTCACGGATAAACTTGACCGTGATCTTGCCCCACAGCTGCTTGTAGCACCAGATGGTGTAGATCAGGATGATCGGCACAAAAATCAGCGCCGCCCAGAACATAATCGCCAGTGTCAGATGGCTGGAAGAAGAATCCCAGATCGTCAAACTATGGCTCGGGTTCAGGCTGGAAGGCATCACGAACGGGAACAAGGAAACCCCAGCCGTCATGATAACCCCGATCACGCTCAGGGAGCTGTGCAGGAAACTCAGCACCGGGCGATTCTTGCCAGCCAGCAGCAGCACCCCGAATGCACCCAGGAAGCCTGCCAAAGGCGCGGCAATCGCCAGCGGATGATGACCATAATTCGCCAGCCACGCACCCGCCATCGGCACCACCGTTTTCGCCACCGGATTAGGCAGCGACTGGTGTGAAGGCTCCTGGGTAATGGCAAAACCATCAATCCCTGCCCACAGCCAGATACCGGCCAGACCAAAGGTGATCAGGACTCCCATGGCAGTCAGTTGCGCTGCTTTGCGCGAACGTTGATAAACTGCTTCGTCAGTACGCATCATCAGGTAGGTCGCCCCCTGCATCATAAACATCAGCAGGCTGACCAGACCCGCCAGCACAGCAAACGGGTGGAACAGGGCAAACAATGAGCCATGGGTTTTGATGCGCAGGAATTCATCAAACTCGAACGGCACACCCAGCAACAGATTGCCAAACGCCACCCCGATCACCAGCGGCGGAATAATGCCCGCAGCCACCAGGCCCCAGTCCCAGGTATTGCGCCAACGCGAGTCAGCAATTTTGGAACGGTAGTCAAACCCGACCGGGCGGAAAAACAGCGAGAACAACGTCAACACCAACGCCCAGTAGAAGGTCGAAAACGACGCGCCAAAGGTAATCGGCCATGCGGCAAAAATTGCCCCTGCCGCCAAAATCAACCACACCTGATTGCCGTCCCAATGCGGCGCAATCGTGTTGATGGCAACCCGGCGTTCCTCGTCGGTTTTTCCGACCACGCGCAGCAATGCACCCACGCCCATGTCAAAACCATCGGTCAAGGCAAAGCCGATGAACAAGATGCCAACCAGTACCCACCAGATGACTTTCAGTGTTTCATAATCAAAAATCATGGTTTGCCCCTTACATCCGGCCGTTCATTTTGTCAGCGTAAACCGTACCGGCGTGACCGCCACCATTCTGCTCGAAATGGTAACGCCCGGTATGCAGGCTGCTTGGCCCCTGCTTGGCAAACTTGATCATCAGATACATTTCGACAATCAGCAGGATGGTGTAGAAGAACACAAACCCGGCAATCGAACCGATCAAGTCCCATTCAGTCAGGGTCGAAGTCCCCAGGAAAGTCGGCAACACTTCACCAATCGCCCACGGCTGACGCCCGTATTCCGCCACGAACCAGCCAGACTCAATCGCAATCCACGGCAATGGCAAACTCCAGAACACCACCCGCAGCAACCATCTTTTCTGGAAAGCCGTGCGCTTGGCGGTGTGGTAGAACGACAACGCAAACACCAGCAACATCGCAAACCCAGCCGCCACCATGATGCGGAACACCCAGAACAACGGTGCTACATGCGGTACGGTATCTTTCGCTGCCAGCTTGATTTGCCCCTCAGTCGCATCCACCACATTCGGCGTATAACGCTTCAGCAGCAGGCCGTAACCCAGGTCATTCTTGATCCGGTCAAAACTTTCTTTGTCCACATCCGAAGCCGTGCCTTGGCGCATTTTCAGGAACAGGTCGTAAGCCAACATCCCGTTACGGATGCGGTGTTCGTTATCCGCCACCAGATCGTTGATGCCCTTGACTTCCTCGCTCAGGGAGCGGGTGGCAATCAAGCCCAGCGCGTAAGGGACTTTGATGGCGAACTCGTTTTCACCCTTTTCCTGGTTCGGCCAGGCACCCAGGTTGAAACCGGCTGGGGCAGGCTCGGTATGCCACTCCGCCTCAATCGCCGCCAGCTTCATCTTTTGCACATCGCCCGCTTCGTAACCGCTTTCGTCACCCAGCAGGATCACGGAGAGGATCGAGGCCATGCCGAAACCAGCCGCAATCGCAAATGAACGCTTGGCAAAACCAATGTCACGCCCTTTCAGCAAATACCAGGCGCTGATCGACAGCACAAACATTGCGCCGGTCACATAGCCCGCCGCCACTGTATGCACAAACTTGACCTGCGCCACCGGGTTGAACAGCACCGCACCGAAATCCACCATTTCCATGCGCATGGTTTCGTAGCTGAATTCTGCCCCCACCGGATTTTGCATCCAGCCATTGGCAATCAGTATCCACAGCGCGGACAGGTTGGTTCCCAACGCCATCAACCAAGTCACACTCAAATGCTGCACTTTGCTCAGACGATCCCAACCGAAGAAAAACAGACCGACGAAAGTCGATTCGAGGAAGAAAGCCATCAAGCCTTCAATGGCGAGCGGTGCACCGAACACGTCACCGACATAGTGGGAATAGTAGGCCCAGTTCGTCCCAAACTGGAACTCCATGGTCAAGCCGGTAGTGACGCCCAGCGCGAAGTTGATGCCAAACAGCTTGCCCCAGAATTTCACCATATCCTTGTAAATCTGTTTGCCAGTCATGACGTACACAGACTCCATAATGGCGAGCATGAACGTCATTCCCAGCGTCAGCGGGACAAACAGGAAATGGTAAAGGGCAGTTATGGCGAATTGTAGCCGCGACAGCTCGACGACTTCATCAGTTATCATGTTACCTCCTCAGCAATGAACCTGATGTATTGATGGAACGCTTTGCCGCAACCTGTTTTATGGCCCTCCAACCCTTGGATTGCGACATAGTTGACTAAACTACTATGGATTGCACTGCAACAGCATTGATAACGGTCAATCTGCGCAAGAATTTTTGCTGCATACCAGCCACTTAGCCTAAACCTGCTGCCACAGGGGTTCCGAAAACCGGCGTCGAATCCTATAATTGCGGGTTTCCCATACCGGATAAAGACACCTCCATGCGAGTTTCCCGATTCCCCCTCACCACCTTGCGTGAAACCCCTGCTGACGCCGAAATTGTCAGCCACAAACTGATGCTGCGGGCAGGCATGATCCGCCGCCTCGCTTCCGGCCTGTATACCTGGATGCCCTATGGCCTGCGCGTGCTGCGCAAGGTCGAAGCCATCGTGCGCGAAGAAATGAACAACGCGGGCGCCATCGAGGTGCTGATGCCGTCGGTGCAACCGGCGGAACTGTGGCGGGAATCGGGCCGCTGGGAAAAATACGGCGCGGAACTGTTGCGCATCAAGGATCGGAATGCCCGTGAATTCTGTTACGGCCCGACCCACGAGGAAATCATCACCGACTACGCCCGCAAGGAACTGAGCAGCTACAAGCAGCTGCCGATCAATTTCTATCAGATCCAGACCAAGTTCCGTGACGAAGTGCGCCCACGGTTTGGCGTGATGCGCGCGCGTGAATTCCTGATGAAGGACGCCTATTCCTTCCACCTGAGCCAGGAATCCTTGCAGGAAACCTACGACGCCATGTATGCCGCCTACTCGCGCATTTTTGAACGGCTCGGGCTGGATTTCCGGCCAGTGCAGGCTGACACCGGCTCCATCGGCGGCAATGCCTCGCACGAATTCCATGTGCTAGCGGAATCGGGGGAAGACGCCATCGCCTTCGCCAGCGGCAGCAGCTACGCCGCCAATGTCGAGCTGGCGGAAGCCGTTTCCCTGCTGGCCGAACGCGCCGCGCCAACCGAAGCCATGCGCGAAGTCGACACCCCCAATGCCAAAACCATCGAGGAACTGGTCGGACAATTCGGCCTGCCGATTGAAAAAACTGTCAAAACGCTGATCGTGGCGGCCTCCGATGCAACTGACGCCGACTTCGTGGCGTTGCTGGTACGCGGCGACCATACCCTGAACGCCGTCAAGGCGGAAAAATTGCCGGAAGTCGCCTCCCCGCTGTGCTTCGCCCGCGAAGACGAAATCCGCGCACTGATCGGCGCTGGCCCCGGTTCGCTTGGCCCGGTCAACCTGCCGATTCCGTGCATTGCTGACCGCACTGTCGCCAATATGGCTGATTTCAGCGCTGGCGCGAACATCGACGGCAAACACTATTTCGGCATCAACTGGGAGCGCGACGCCGCCCTGCCCCAGGTCGCCGACCTGCGCAATGTGCTGGATGGCGACCTCAGCCCGGATGGTTGTGGCGTGCTCTCCATCGTGCGCGGCGTTGAAGTCGGCCACATTTTCCAGTTGGGGAAAAAATATTCCGAAGCCATGAACGCCACCGTGTTGGATGAAAGTGGACGCGCGCAGGTGATGACCATGGGCTGCTACGGCATCGGCGTTTCCCGGGTGGTCGCCGCCGCTATTGAGCAAAATAACGATGAATACGGCATCCGCTGGCCTGACGCCATTGCACCTTTCACCGTAGTGATCGCCCCACTGAATATGCAGAAATCGCCGGAAGTCGCCGCCAAGGCCGAAGAATTGTACGCGCAACTGCAAGCTGCTGGCGTGGATGTGCTGCTGGATGACCGTGCCTTGCGTCCGGGCGTGATGTTCGCCGACCATGAGCTGCTGGGGATTCCGCACCGGGTCATCATTTCTGAGCGCGGCTTGCAGGCTGGTGAAATTGAACACAAGGCGCGCAGCGGTGGTGAAGCGGCGAAAGTGCCGACAGCTGACATTATTGGCTTTATTCAGGGGAAGCTGAAAGGCTAACACGGTTAAACCTTGTAACAACTTTCATAAGGCGAAGAGCGTGCGCTGCTCTTCGCCTAGCGTCACTAAACGACCATCAGCTAAAGCTGAAGGGTTCAGCGCGGGTCGCAGAGGACTGAAAGTCCACCCGATACGCTCCCCGCGCTTTTAAGAGTCGCTCACGAAAATACCACTGCAACATCTTAACTTCCTTAAAAGAGCGACTTGAGCTAAAGCTGACCGGCTAAAGCCGGTGGTTTTAACCTTGAGCATGGATAATAAATTATAATTGACATTAATAATTGACATTAATAAAATTGAATGTAAACTATAGTTTCCTTATCTAACATTACAACTCACGAGGTTTCTAGATGAAAAAACTACCTAAGTTGATTGCAATATCAACCATAACTTTTTTTCTTGTTAGCATCCCCTTGTTCGCCGCTGCCGACAGTGACAGTGACAGTGACAGCAAAGATATTGCACAGATGACCCAAACGGCTGATCTTGTATTTCAAGGAAAAGTTACCTCCATTGATTACAAAACATCGGAGGCAGGCGACCCATTCACATTTGTAACCTACCAAGTCGATAAAGTCATTTCTGGCAGCTATACCGACCCAACCATTACCCTCCGATTTAATGGCGGCTTTATGGATGCTACGCACACTCTCTACAGCATGTCTTCAGAACAACCTACATTTGATGTGGGCGACGAAGATATGCTTTTTGTGAAAGGCAATGGCGATAGTGGTTGTCCACTGGTTGGCTGTACCAACGGACGGATTCGTGTTATCCAAGGTATATACCAAGACGATAGCGGACATGAGTTGCTTGAGACTAGCAACCAGACCACCGACACATTGGAGACAGGAGATCGTATTCCTTCCCAGACGGTAGATACCCATAAAGCCGGGAATATGACTTTTTCTTTAAAATATTCCGAAAGACCTGCCGGAGCAAATGTCAAAAAATATGGGCAACGCATTACTTCTGAAAGTCTGAATGGACTGGTTGCCAAGCATCGTCCCAAAAATCCCAAAAAAGTAGTCAGTGCTAACAAAGGTCAAAAAATTCTTAGTCGGAACACGTTGCAAACAATGGGCGTAATAGTACCTACCGCCAATCAGCCTGATGCCCAAGCAGCCCAGCAGAGTTTTGAAGCCATATCTCCTACTGAGCAAGCCATCCTGAATGAACAGAAGGCTCAGGAAGAAATTAATCAAATGGCAATTCCTCAACTTGAAGTTGATGGGACTACCGGCAATTAAGTCAAATAATTTAGCAAATATACTCAAGGATTTATCGTCATGATTAACAACTACCTACGTCTGCTTGCGGCAATGGTTCTTTCTACATTTGTGCTGCCTCAGCAGGCATTTGCCTTTACAGTGAGTACCTGTACTTATGATGGTTCAACCAATATTCCCGCCATGGAAACAAACAGAAATCCTGATGTTTACTTTGGTGCAACAATTCCTTCAGGTTCTTCTCAATTTACTGCACTAACACAAGCATTGTCAGCAGTAAACAGAGTACCCGCAAATATCTCTTTCCGCGGTGTCATTTTCGGCACGGGAGCATCAGACGCAGTAGCGCCTGCATTTGATGCTGGCATTTCCCGTTTTTGGAGTATGGAATACTATATTTACAGAAAGCCAGATGGCACTGTTGACACATCCCGTCGCATTCCCTCCATGACTGGCAACTTCCTGAATGAATTCTATTTCTCGAATGATCCCACAATGGATAACGCCCACACCACTACAAGCTATGTCAATTGTGTATTAGTTGACAAGGATGTAATATTTAACACAACACCCTACTCGGTGGATGCCAATGGCAACCGTATGCCAATGTCTTGGACATATTCAGACTCAGCGAGTAGCTCCCTTGCCTATGAAGGGGCATCCCGCCCATTCAAACCAACGGCCATTCATGAAACGCTCCATTACCTCGGACTTGGTCATGAGCAGGATATTTACAATATCATGGGAACTGATTTCACACACGTAGGTATAAATGGATCAACCACCATCCCCTACGTTGGAGAAGATGCAGCTAGCGGCTTAGTTTCCATCTATGGCACGACTCCATACACTGCCAAGCAAGATTTGGGTATTTCACATTGGTATCGTTGGAATCAAACATCTGGAGCACCCAGTGGAGAGGAGAATTACAGCAGGCATACTCGCACCCGCATCTATGATACATCCAATAATCTCATTACTGATTGCGTAAAAACCGATAACTCGGCCTGCAAGTTTAATGAATACGAAAAGGATCAATTTTTCAAGGTTAGCAAAGGTCAAACTATCCGTCCTCAGTTTATAATTGAAAACAATGGCCTATGGAATGTCCAAGCTCCTGTCTATTACTATCTATCTACAGATAATGTCATCACGACAGCAGACACCCTCTTGAAAACCGTGAATAGAACTATTTCTCGGGACGCTCCTGACTTGGTTTATGAAAGCGTGACATTGCCATCCACTCTGGTTTCTGGCCAGAAATATTACATTGGTGCAATTGTTGACCCTAACAATAGTTTTACTGAATTGTTAGAAACCAACAACAGTGCCTACATTGGTATTCATGTCAAGTAATGCTCCCCTCTATGAGACTGCCCCATCCGGCAGGGGCAGTCTCATAACAAGCAGCCACGATTTCCACATCAGCTGCTAAAATTCGGTTAATATGTTTTTTATTAAAGATGTAACCCATGAAGACCATTCAATATATTCTATTTATCTGCTCCATCAGCTTTTTAAGCGCTTGCAGTGACGGTTCAAAATCTACGGTTCAGCAGTCGTCTACAGAGGATCCTGATACTATGGAGCCAACCTCCTACACACCCTATGAACAGCCGCCCTCCACGACGCCAACAACAACTTCCACGCCTGATACTATGGAGCCAACCTCCTACACACCCTATGAACAGCCGCCCTCCACGACGCCAACAACAACTTCCACGCCTGATACTATGGAGCCAACCTCCTACACACCCTATGAACAGCCGCCCTCCACGACGCCAACAACAACTTCCACGCCTGATACTATGGAGCCAACCTCCTACACACCCTATGAACAGCCGCCCTCCACGATACAAACAATAGTTGATCCCTCTCTTCCTCCCCAGGTTTATGGCAAGGCATTTATTAGCAGTGACGGCAATAAAATCTTTGTAATTCAAGAAGGTTACAATGGATACGAACTGGAGAAATCCGTTAAATATCAATACTCAAAAAAACCATTCACTTGGAATGTGAATAATGGAGATTTGATTATTAATTATCAATCAGGTCAAAAATCATTTGCTATCAGTCCAGATATGATGTCATTGCAGAATGACCAAACCTATGCCGCCTATACTAGCATCTCTCCCGAATCACTGGCGTCAATGAGATTGCCCGAAGATCTTCCTTCTGGAGACTGCCCCACCCCCCGCTTTCTTGAATTCGTGGGTAACACAGTGAAACTTGAAGATACGTGCGAAGGAGAATTCTACATCCTGTCAGTAGAAAGCACTCCTGGTGTCAACAATTTGCTGCACGCTTATGGTAAAACGTCCAAAGAAGAAAACATTTCAATATATATCGTTGCCCTCCCCTTTAGCGAAGGAAGGATGCACATCAGGATTTTCTAACCAAAATCCCAGCGATATTAAGACTACCCCTCAGTAAGCTATGGGCGTCTTGTATACCGTTGGCAATTGAAAATTCGGTTTTTCATATTTTAGCCACCCTGAAGTTGTCAGCGAGCAAGGTGGTCAATGCGTCATGATGCCGCCCAATGGTGTTGAAGAAATCCAGTGCAGCGTGTTTGAATTCTGCGAAGGTTTCATAGTAAATGCCGTAAATGACTTTCCGCTTGAAGAATCCCCACAGGCGTTCAATCAGGTTGAGGTTGGGCGAGTAAGGCGGCAGGAAATGTATGCGGATGCGGCATCCTGGCTTGTCCAGATATGCCTGCACCAAGCGGGAGCGGTAATAGCGTGCATTGTCGGCAACCACATGGATGATCCCGCAGGGTTGGTTGGCCTCCAAAGCCTCCAGCAAGCGGATGGCGGCTTCGGCGTTGACCGTTTCCTCCACCAGCACCAATGGGCGCAAGTGCTTGAATGACAAAGCACCATTCAGGTTCAGGCGCTGCCGCCCGGTGTTCGGGGGCAGGCAGTAATCCTGGCCTTTCAGTATCCAGCCATAACCCGCCTGGGTGGTGTGTTGGGGGTGGGTGGCGTCCATGAAATACACATCGTCCTCTGCCCCCAATCCGGCCTTGAGTTCTTGCCAATGCGTGATGAACCGTCCCTGCGCGGCGGCATCCGCCTTGCCCGGCACGGCCTTGGGTTTCTTGTGGGAAAAGCCCAGCCGCCCCAACAGGGCCGATACGCTGCGGGTGGCATAATCCACCTTGAACCGTTGCTGGATATGGGTTTTCACCGCTTGGCAAGTCCCATACAAGGTTTCCGTCAGGTGCTGTTTCAGTTCCCGCAGTTCCTCTGCGTCCAGGCAGGCCGCACTGCCACCGACGCCCCAATGCAGCAATTTGGCCTGACCGCCGGTTCCGTAAAGGTGGAACCAGTTGCGCACGGTGTCTTCATCCACCAGCAGCGCTTCTGCCACCTTGGCGGCACTCCAGCCGCTGCCCAGCAGATAAACCGCCTTGAGACGGTCGGCCTTGCGCTTGTCCTTCATTTTCCGGTGGGCTTGGCGGAGGGTTTCCAATTCAGGCGTGGTGAGCAGGTAATCCAGCATCAGTGTTCTTCCAGGGGGCTAGGCGTTTAATTTTACCGAATTTTCAATTGCCGACGGTATATGTGACGCCCAGTTTTTACCACCCCACTACCGCTTAACCATTCAATTTCTTGCAAAACCAGACATCCCTATTGCACTATGTCGGTTGTAAGTGCTTGTACAAAAGATATTCGGAATCCTCCTCCACCATAAACCGTACTGAATCCGATCTGAGCATTAGTACGGATTGATGCGCCATTCCAATGCGCATACAATAGACGCATACGATATATCGAGGACTTGCCATGCAAACCCTGATCTACGACACCAACGCTCCCAAGCGCGCCTTGAACCTCAGCATCAATAGCAACTTGCAGGAAGAAGCCCGCAAGTACAAAGTGAACCTTTCCAGACTGCTGGAACAAGCCCTGATTGAAACCCTCATCCAGAAAAAGCGCACCGAATGGCTGGAGCAAAACCGCGCCGCGCTGGAAGCCTACAATCAGCGCATCGAGGAACGCGGCGTCTTCAGCGATGGCCTGAGAAACTTCTGATGGCGCAGTTTGACGTTTACCGCAACACCAACCCCGCCACCAACTCCAGCATTCCATATTTGCTGGACGTACAGACTGACCTGCTCGACATGCTGAAAACCCGGGTAGTTGTTCCGTTGGAAGAATGTAGCCAGTTAGCCGTTGCCCAGCGATTGACCCCAAACTTTCAAATCGAGGGTGTCACTGTCATGATGTCGACGCCAGAACTTGCTGGCATTCATACCCGATCATTAGGGGAATACGTTTGCTCCGTTGCTGGGCACCGGCACGACATCATGGCGGCACTGGATATGCTGTTTTCCGGCATTTGATCACAACGGTTGCAAGATTCCCCAAGATTGCAGCACATCCCACCAGCACATAAAATACAGCGTTTTCGTCCCCAGGATTCCACACGATGACCACTGCATCCAATCTGCCAGTAACCCGCGCACTATTGAGCGTTTCCGACAAATCCGGCGTCCTTGAGTTTGCCCGCTTCCTGCAAGCACAAGGCGTGCATATCCTCTCCACCGGAGGCACGGCGAAACTGCTGGCGGACAACGGCGTACCCGTGACCGAAGTTTCCGAGCATACCGGCTTTCCGGAAATGATGGACGGGCGCGTCAAAACCCTGCACCCGAAAATCCACGGCGGCATTCTCGGGCGGCGCGGCACGGATGACGCCGTCATGGCGGAACACGGCATTGGCCGCATCGACCTGATCGTGGTCAACCTGTATCCATTCGAAGCCACCGTGTCCAAACCCGACTGCACCTTTGAAGACGCTGTGGAAAACATCGACATCGGCGGCCCTGCAATGGTGCGCGCCAGCGCCAAAAACCATGCCCATGTGACGGTGGTGGTCGAACCGGCTGATTACGCCCGCATCCAGTCCGAGATGGAAGCCAACGGCAACTGCATCAGCCCCGCGGCCCGCTTCGACCTCGCCATCAAGGCGTTTGAGCACACAGCCCGTTACGATGGGATGATCGCCAATTACTTTGGCGCACGGGTGGAAAGCGGCAGCCATGAGCAGCCTGCTGATTTCCCGCGCACCTTCAACCTGCAAGTGAAGAAAAAACAGGATTGCCGTTACGGCGAAAACAGCCATCAGGGCGGCGCTTTTTATGTGGAAAGCAACGCCCCGGCTGGCACCATTGCCACCGCCCGCCAGATTCAGGGCAAGGAATTGTCCTACAACAATATCGCCGATACTGATGCGGCGTTGGAATGTGTGCGCCAGTTTGACCTGCCCGCCTGCGTCATTGTCAAACACGCCAATCCGTGCGGTGTGGCGGTCGCTGCCGACATCCTGACAGCTTACGACCGCGCCTATTCCACCGACCCGGAATCAGCCTTCGGCGGTATCATCGCTTTCAACTGCGAACTGGACGGCGCAACCGCCCGCGCCATTGTTGAACGTCAGTTTGTGGAAGTCATCATCGCCCCGAGCATTTCCAGCGACGCCGCCAGCGTTGTCAGCGCCAAGAAAAACGTGCGCCTGTTGGAATGCGGAAAACTCTCCGGCCATATCGGGCAGATGGATTTCAAACGGGTGACCGGCGGCCTGCTGCTGCAACACAACGATGCACAGCTATATGATGAGCTGAAAGTCGTCACCGAACGCGAGCCTACCATTGAAGAATACGGCGACCTGTTGTTTGCCTGGAAAGTCGCCAAATTTGTCAAATCCAACGCCATCGTCTACGTGAAAGACAATATGACCATTGGCGTGGGCGCTGGCCAGATGAGCCGGGTGAATTCGGCACGCATCGCCGCCATCAAAGCGGAACATGCCGGGTTGCAGGTGCCCGGCTCCGTCATGGCGTCCGACGCCTTCTTCCCGTTCCGCGACGGCATCGACAATGCGGCGGCAGCGGGCGTCAAGGCGGTCATCCAGCCGGGCGGCTCCATGCGCGACGAAGAAACAATCACCGCTGCCAATGAACACGGCATGGCGATGATTTTTACTGGCATGCGCCACTTCCGCCACTGAGCCAAAACTAAAAAAGGGCTTGATAACTCAAGCCCTTTTTTCACACACCGGTTTTTCAGGAATTTAGAAATGAACCTGGAAAAGCTGACGGATATTATCTTTCAGCCGGTTGCTTGCCTGCTCCCCTTTTTGGGTTGCCGGAAAAATTTCCCGCGGCGTATAACCGAAGGTTTCGTTGAACATGGAAAAATCGATTCTGAAACTTTCGCCTTCCACGTAGTAGGAAAGCAACTCCACTAACGGCATTTCGCGGTCGTTGAACGGCTTGACTGTTTTGATGAAACCTTGCCGACTCAATTCCGTCACCGCTTTGACTGCACGTTTGCGGTTGTGCTCATCGACTACATACCAGGTAATTGAACCACTTTCAGGGGTTTCCTGCTCATGGTCAATGGCATTCAGGGTAAATGTTTTAATCATGGTTGTATTCCTGCGGCCCACCAACAGCAATAATCTATCATAGAATAGTTTTATATTACATATATGGGATTAACTATTGCTGAACAAATATTAGCAACTGCTTACAGATTGGTTGCAAGAGCAACCCAGTTGCCATTCACCAATCCTTCTATCGGTTGAAAACGGGTCTTGTAGCGCATCTTGGATGACTCGGCAATCCAATAGCCGGGGTAGACATAAGGCAGCCCGCGTCTGCGCGCTTGCTCGATTTGCCAGAGGATCGCGTAGGTTCCCAGCCCGCGCTTTTCGCCTGCCTCCGGCGCAAAAAACGTGTAGACGGATGACAGGCAGTTTTTCAACTCATCCACCGCCGCCACCGCCAACAAACTGTCGCCTTCATAGAATTCCACCAGCACAGTGGTGCACCAATGTGTCAGCAGGAAACTGGCGAAGGTGGCGGTGCTGTCCATATCCATACCACCGCCAAAATGACGGCGGCTGATATATTGCCGGTACAGTTCGTCATACTCAGGCTTGAAACCATTGCGATTGACGACTACGCGCAAATCACTGTTGCGTTTCAGGTTACGCCGTTGGGAGCGGTCTGGAACAAATTCATTCACCGGAATACGGCTGGAGACACAGGAGCTGCATCCCTTGCAGTGTGGCCGGTAGACATCCGCACCGCTGCGGCGAAAACCGCTTTCCAGCAAACGCGCATACAGTTCGGCGGTCATGCGGTAACAGGGGTCAACCAGCAAATTCATGGCCTGCCGCCCAGGCAAATAAGGGCAAGGATGAATGGCGGTAATATACAGGTTCAAACTGGCTTCGGCCGACATCCTGTTCATGTCAGCAACTCCCGCTGGAACAAGCCGCCTTGCGCAACCCTGCAATATCCTCAATCTGGATACTGCCGCGTTGTTCATTGATGAAGCCCTGACGTTTCCAGTCCGATAGGAAACGGCTGACGGTTTCGATGGTAAGGCCTAGCAATTCGCCAATCTCCCCGCGTGACAGGGGCAAGGGTGACCAGCCACCATTGCTGTTCTCACACCAGCGGATCAGGAAGGAGGCCAAACGTTCGGCGGCCTTTTTCGCCCCCAATTCCAGCATCATGTCTTCAGCTTCACGCAAATGCTGGATCCAGCGGCGCATCATGGTGTTTTCAATTTCGGGGTTCTGCTTTTTCAGCTCCATCAGTTCACCGAGAGGCAGGCGGCAAACCTCAATGTCACTCAGGGGGATGGCGGTGTGGTTATAGGATTCGCCAGCAAACCCATCGAAACCGAACAGGTCACCGGTACGCAACACACGCACGATCTGGGTGCGTCCGTTTGGCAGAGTTTTAATCAATTTGACCAGCCCCTTGCGCAGGGTGAAAGCCGTGGCGGAAACATCGCCTTGGTGGTAAACGGTTTCATCAACCGCATAGGTGACGACAGAAGGCTGGAACCCTTGTATCTCTGCCAACCTGTTAACCGGCAATTGGGCAAAAATGCTCAAATGCCTGATTTGACAGGTCTGGCAGTGTCCCCTGCCTTTGATGTTTGACATACCCTCTCCTTCGCTTGCTTCCACCAGCAGACGCCTGCCTTCGAAATATTTACAGTGTTCAGTCGTGCAGAACCAAGCCTAAGTCTAAGGAGAGGGTATGGCAAGTAGCCCGTGTCAAGGCGCGAGATTTTTCACGACAACAAACGCGCCACGCAGGTCGCCTTCCTTAAATCCGGTCGCTTTGTCATCAGGATACAACTCGTTCAATTTGGCCGTAACCGCCGGACTGATGTCAGTCCCATGGCACTTCAAGCAAAGCGCCCCCGTGGGAATAGCTTTCATAAAACGGAATTCGTTGTCCACTACATCGGAATAAACCAGTGCCGCCGGATCTTCACCTGCCGCCTTGCGGGTCTCGAAGTCATTCAGCACCTGGGTTTCCCATTCGTTGGGCGCACCCGTTGCCGAGTTGCGGCTTTTCAGGCTGACGCGGCTGACCTGCATGCCTTTTTCGGCAGAAACGGTTTTGGCGATTTCGGGAGCCCGGGTATGGCAGATATTCAATGCCTCAACCGGACCACCCGCCATCATCGCCGTTTCCAATTCGCCCTTGAGTGTGCCGCCAAAAACATGTACAGCCGCTTTGGCTGCTTCGGTTAGCGCGGCTTTGTCCGTTGGGGGAGCTGCTGGGGTAGTTTGCGCCACGGTGGCAACAGCCTTTTGGCCTGTTTGTGGAGCTTCAGCCTGCTTGTCTTCGCCACCACAGGCGGCCAGCAAGGCTGCGAGACTAATCATCACGATATGCTTTTTCATTATCAATCCTTCTTACTTTTCTAAAGTTAGCCCAGAAAACTGTCAGAAGATGATGGGGCCTGCATTGGAATATGTCAAAAAAAATCAGCCCATTGCCCCTGCCTGAAGGCTTGTGCCATCCCCGCCCGGATGGGTATTGGTGAAACCTGCTGCACATGGCTGGAAAGAACATTCATCTAGCGTTCATCAGGACGAAACAAAACAGGCATAGCATCTGTTGTGCTGCAGCAATAAACCAATCGCTTTTCAGGTGTTCCAATACCTGAAGGCTATTGGCTTGGTTCACCCAGCTTAATAAAGAGGTCATACCTAATGACGCAGGAATTCATTGAAAACCGCGTTTTTGACGAGATCCAGCCAGACCAAACCGCAGAGTTGCAGCGCACCCTTACACGGGATGACATTGCCCTGTTCAGCAAGGTTTCCGGCGATCTAAACCCCACCCACGTTGACGAAGAATACGCCATCCGCAGTGGTGCCAAAGGCATCGTCGGCCATAGCCTGTGGGCGACAGGGCTGGTTTCCAGCCTGCTGGCCAATGTCCTGCCGGGGCCTGGCACCCTTTACCGTGGGCAGGAATCCCGTTTCCACCGCCCCGTGCATCTGGGCGATGTGCTGAAAGCACGTGTCAAAGTGCGCGAAAAACGGGATGGTGGTGTCGTCCTGTTTGAGTGCGAAGTCACCAATCAGTACCGGGAACTGGTCATGGACGGCATGGCGGAGGTTGTCGCCCCGACCGAGCGCATCCGTGTACAACGTACCGAAATGCCGGAAATTTCTGTCCTGCATCATGACAGCTTCAAGGCGCTGTTTGACTCGGTCGCACCACTGGAGCCGGTGCCAACGGCGGTTGTTCACCCCTGTGATCTGGTATCCCTCAAAGGTGCGATGGACGCGGCGCGGGATCAATTCATCCAGCCGATCCTGGTCGGGCCGGAACATAAAATCCGTGCAGTAGCGGAAGCCGAAAACATCGACCTGAGCGGTGCCAGCTTTGTCAACGCCGAGCACAGCCATGCCGCTGCCAGCAAAGCGGTGGAGCTGGTGCGCGAAGGCAAAGCCGAAATCCTGATGAAAGGCAGCCTGCATACCGATGAAGTGTTGGGCGCTGTCGTCAATAAAACAACCGGCATCCGCACCGAACGGCGCATCAGCCATGTGTTCGTGATGGACGTCCCCACCTACCCCAAACTGCTGCTGATTTCGGATGTCGCCGTCAATATCGCGCCTGATCTGGAAGCCAAACGCGACATCTGCCAGAACGCCATCGATCTGGCGCGCACAGTCGGGGTGGAGCGCCCTAAAGTCGCCATCCTTTCTGCGGTGGAAACCATCCGCCCCAAAATCCAGTCCACCCTCGACGCCGCCGCCCTGTGCAAAATGGCTGACCGTGGCCAGATCACCGGCGGGATTCTGGACGGCCCGCTGGCCATGGATAACGCCATCAGCCTGGAAGCCGCCAAAATCAAAAAGATCGATTCCGTGGTGGCAGGCAATGCTGATGTGCTGATCGCCCCCGACCTGGAAGCAGGCAATATCCTTGCCAAGCAACTGATCTTCCTGGCCAATGCCGAAGCGGCCGGGATCGTGCTGGGCGCCAGGGTGCCGATCATCCTGACCTCACGCGCTGACAGCGTGCGCACCCGTCATGCTTCAGCAGCCATCGCCGTCTTGCACGCCCACGCCATTCGCCAAGGCCTGCATGCGGGGTAACTGTGATGAACAAACTGATTCTCACCCTGAATGCCGGTTCGTCCAGCATCAAATTCGCTGTCTATGAAACCCTGGAAGGCGAACTGGAGCTGATGGCCAAAGGCCAGGTCGAAGGCATCGGCACACGGCCGCATTTCATCGCCAAGTCCCCCGACGGCAAGGTTTTATCCGAAAGTTACTGGGAAGCGGTCGCCCACGGTCAGGGTCACGCGCGCGCTTTCGACCAAATCTGGAGCTGGTTGGAAGACGCCGCCAGTGGCCGGGAGATCCTCGCGGTCGGCCACCGGGTCGCGCATGGCGGCGAAACCTACGCACAGCCGGTGCTGATCGACACCGGCGTGATGGGCGAGCTGACCCGACTCATCCCGCTGGTGCCACTGCATCAGCCCAACAATCTGGCGGCCATCCGTGCGGTGGCCATACAGCACCCAGGCCTGCCGCAGGTAGCCTGCTTCGATACTGCCTTCCACCAAGGGCGCGAAGCCGTGACCGAATGCTTCGCCCTGCCTTACCCGTTGTTTGAGCGGGGCGTGCGCCGCTACGGTTTTCACGGGCTGTCTTATGAATACATTATCGAACGGCTGCGGGAAATCGCCCCAGCCACTGCCAAAGGGCGCGTCGTCGTGGCGCATCTGGGCAGCGGTTGCAGCATGACCGCCATTCGCAACGGTAAAAGCATCGACACCACCATGAGCTTTTCCGCGCTGGATGGCGTGCCGATGGGCACCCGTTGCGGTGTGCTGGACCCCGGAGTGCTGCTGTTCCTGATGCGGGAAGACAAGATGGGTCTGGAGGAACTGGAGGCTCTGCTCTACAAACAATCCGGCCTGCTGGGGTTGTCCGGCGTCAGCAACGACCTGCGCGCCTTGCATACCAGTGAAGACCCACGCGCCGCCGCCGCCATCGATTACTTCGTATACCGCGTCAGCCAGATTCTGGGTTCACTGACCGCCTCGCTGGGCGGTCTGGATGCACTGGTGTTCACGGCCGGTGTCGGTGAAAACGATGCCGAAGTCCGCCGCCGCGTCTGTCTGGATGCAGGCTGGCTGGGTGTCAGCCTGGATGAAGCCGCCAACCAAACAGGCCGCCCGCGCATTTCCCATGAAGGCGCCGGCCCTTCCGTCTGGGTCATTCCCACCGATGAAGAAAAGATGATTGCCAGGCATACCCTGCGCGTTCTGGCGACCCAAACCGGCCACCCAAACCAGCAGACTGCCTGACTCCAAGGAGAAAAATCATGTGGAATATGTTCAAGGATGCCGAACCCCAGCAGTCCGCTGCGGAAGGCAAAGCCTCATTCAATGCCTATCAGAATTACGCCAAGGATTTGGAAACCATTTTCAAGGCGCATACAAGCCGCGCCCAGGAAACCCTCCAGCAGAACTGGCAACATAACCTGACAGCCTGGAACAAGCTGGCGACCGCCATGCTGAATCCTGCGCTGGCCCAGCAGTGGAGCGATTATTCGGTCGATGCTTCCCAACGCGCCGTACTGTTTGCGGACGCCTTGCGCCAGCGGGGCAACGCCTTTGTCGAGCACGAGGAAGGCTCCAACAAAACTGTCCTGAGCTGGGATTATGAAATGGTGGTTGACGGCAGCCAGTTGCAACGCCCGGTCAATTATTCGCTGGTGCGCATTGTGCCGCCCGAAGGCGTCAACGTGCGGCAGAACGGCCGACCTTACATCATCATCGACCCACGCGCCGGGCACGGTTCCGGCATCGGCGGCTTCAAGCATGAAAGCGAGGTCGGAGCCGCCATCCACCAGGGTCATCCCACCTATTTCGTGACCTTCACCCGCTTGCCTGCGGAAGGCCAAACCCTGGCTGACGTTTGTGCGGCGGAGGCGTATTTCGTGCGCGAAGTGCGCCGCCAGCACCCGGACTCGCCCAAACCCATCATTATCGGCAACTGCCAGGGCGGCTGGGCAGCCATGCTGCTGGCCGCCACCAACCCCGACATCACTGGGCCGGTGGTCGCCAATGGCGCGCCGCTGTCCTACTGGGCCGGGCAGAAAGGCAACAACCCGATGCGTTATCTTGGCGGCCTGGTCGGTGGAGCCACTTCAGTACACTTGCTCAGTGACCTGGGTAATGGCTTGTTCGACGGTTCCAATCTGGTGTTCAACTTCGAACGCTTAAGCCCAAGCAACACTTGGTGGCGCAAATACTACGACCTGTGGGACAAGGTCGACAGCGAAGCGCCGCGTTTCGTCGGTTTCGAGCGTTGGTGGGGCAGCTTCTACTACATGAGCAAGGATGAAATCACCTGGATCGTGGAAAACCTGTTCGTCGGCAACCGGCTGGCGCGCGGCAAAGCCAGCCTGGATGAACGCACCCATGTGGATTTGCGCAACATCAATTCGCCGATCATTATCTTTGCCTCCCACGGCGACAATATCACCCCGCCGCAACAGGCGCTGGGCTGGATTCAGGACACCTACAAGGATGCCGAGGAAATCAAGACCCGTGGCCAACGGATTCTCTACACCCTGCATGAGAACGTGGGGCATTTGGGAATTTTCGTGTCCTCTTCCATCGCCAAAAAGCAGCACAATGAAATCGTCTCCACCCTGAAAGCCATTGAAGCGCTGGCACCGGGGCTTTATGAAATGGTGATCACGGATCAGGTCGGTGAAGGGGTGAGCAAGCAGTTTACCGTCGCCTTCCAGGAACGCACCATTCCAGAAGTGATGGCCGAATGCGGCGGTGATGATTCCGATCGTCCGTTCGCCACCGTCGCCCGTTTCTCTGAACTCGGTACGGAAATGTACGATCTGGCGGTGAAACCCGTAGTCAACAGCATCAGTAATCAACACAGCGCCCAAGCCCTGGCGCAAATGAGCCCAATGCGCGTGCAACGTCTGGCGCAGAGCGACCGTAATCCACTGATGCAATCCCTGCCTGCCATGGCGGAAAAGGTAAAGGCGGAACGTCGCCCCGCCGATGACGGCAACCCGTTCCGGCGCATGGAGCAACTGGGTGCCGATGTGGTGACCCAGTGGTGGGATGGCATGCGCGACATGCAGAACTACGCGATCGAAATGAATTTCCACCTGCTCTGGGGCGCACCGCCGGTGGAGGCGCTGGGTGAACGGATGTCCCGCCGCGTCAGCGATGCGCCGCAAGAGGATTTGCGGGCGCTTACCCAAGTGCAGGATGCGCTGGACCGCATCGGGGAAGGTGGTTTTGCCGCCGGTGTGATCCGCATGCTGATCTTCCTGGCGCATTCCCGCAAGGAAGTCCGCCGTTCGCGTCTGGAACGTTCCAACCAAATGCTGGAGGCGATCGAGCCCTTCGCCAGTATGAAACCCAAACAACGCACCCGCCTGATTTACCGCGAATCCCTGATTGTCGGTTTTGAGCCGGAAGAAGCCATGCAAGCGCTGCCGAAACTGATCCAGACAGCGGATGAGCGCCAGCGGGCGCTGGCCATCTGTTGGGATATTGCCGGCCCTGAAGAAGAAATGAGCCAAGAAACACATGATATGATGAACAAACTGACCGCCCTGCTGGGAAGCGGCGAGGCAAAACCGAAGGAGAAAAAGGAGCAACGCAAAGTTGTCGAACAGTATTAATCACGAGCCGATGCCGCCTGCTCTGGTTAAGTGGCTGGATGCGCTTAACCAGGGCAAAAAAGTACGGACGCATTACCACCGCACGCCAACCAATGTCCGCGAGGGGTTGGATGTTTTGACCCGGCAGCATGTCACGGCGGTGCCAGAGATGCCGCTGGTGCTGGACGATCTGGTTCCGGGTGCGGCGTATCTGGTTCCGGTGCGCATCTATCACCCGCAGCCGACAGAAGCCCTGCCGGTTGCGGTGTTTGTGCACGGTGGTGGCCATGTTGCAGGCAGCGCCAGCCTGTATGACCCGATCGCCCGCAAACTGGCCCTGGCGATGCGGCATGTGTTGGTTTCAGTTGACTACCGGCTGGCACCGGAATGCCCCTACCCGGCTGCACTGCTGGATGTGATGGCAACCGTCAAAGGTGTGTATCCTTTGCTGGATACGCATGGGCTACGCCACCTGCCGCGCCTGACTCTGGCAGGGGACAGCGGCGGCGGCGCTTTGAGCGCCACTGTTGCACACCTCTGCCAATTTGAGCCTAGCGTCAGCATTGAACGTCAGTTGCTGATTTATCCCAGCCTGGACTACACCCTTTCGTCACCATCAATAACCAGCAATGGGGATGGGTATCTGCTGGAACGGGAGCGCATCCTGTGGCTGTTTGACTGCTATCTGCAACAAGCCGAAAACCGCTACGCCATTTCCCCTCTGTTCATGCCCATTACGCCGCAGTACCCCAAAACGCTAATTGTCACCGCAGGCTATTGCCCGCTGCATGATGAGGGTATTGCTTACGCAGAGCGGCTGACTGCCGGGGGGATTGTCTGTGAACATCAAGACTTTGCAGGCATGATCCATACCTTTTTGAACCTTGAGGATTTGGTTCCGCAGGAATGCGCACGGCTTTACCAGCAAGTGCGTGATTTTTGCAGTCAAGCAGCCTGACCTGTCAAGGCGGACAGCCCTGTGCCGCCGCCTTGTTTTCTGTGCGTCCTATGAAAATCGATCAGCAATAAACGCTTACTTTACCGTCACTTTGAAGGCAAACTTGCCCTTCCATGGGTCGGCTTTTTTGCATTCCATCACCTGAATCTTGTAGTCGCCTGCCATTGTGGGGGTGACGGTCGCTTTGCCATGGCAGGAGGCGTCCAGATCATTGGCATCCCCGCCCTGAGGATCAGTGACGTAGATGGAAATCTGCCCATTGCTGTATTTATTGAGCTGCTCCACGGTCATGGTTTGGCCTTTGCCCACTTCGATCAGGTAGGTCTGTTCGCCATCAAAATCCGCCAGCTTGCCGGTCACCACCGCAGTGGACGCCCCCTTGTCGAACTTGATGCGGGAAGGTTGGCCTGCGTCCTTTTGGGCTGCATCTTTTTGACCTGTATCTTGTTGGGCCGCATCTTTTTGGTCTACATCTTTCTGGCTTTCATCCTTGCCCTCTTTTTTATCCGCTTTGTCCGTGGCGCAGATTTTGGCCCGCTTGCCAACCCAACAAGCGCCATCCTGTTTGAAGTCCTCACCCAATGGCGCTTGAGCGTGGGAACTTTTCGGGCTTTCGTTCCAGGAAGCGCTCGCCACCCCCTTCTCCAGCATATTTAGGTAGACAAAATACTTGTCGCCAAACAGGCGGAAAGAACCATCCTGGTCAGCATCGTACATACAGGTTCCCTTGAGATAAGTCTTACCTTTGACTTGCAGCAGGCAATCAACCTCGCGGCCTTCTGCATCCTTGCGCCAATCTTGCGCATAGGCGTTTGTCGCCTGCCCCGGCAACGTTGCCGCCAGCATTATCGCCGCCATCAAAGTTTTCAGTGTTTTCATCAATATCGACTCCCTTTGTTCTTGGTTAATAGATCTTAATTAGTAGACTGTTGAGTCGCTGCCGCGTTCACTGCCCGTAAGCCGCTGGTTAATCACCGGCAACCAGCACAGTCATTTGCCAGCGCCCATCGACTTTGGCAAAAAACGCGCGGTAGTCAACCGGACTACGCGTATAGTTGCGGGAAACATAACCTTTCTTGCCATTGGGCAGTTTGATGGCCACCCATTGCGCATCGCCATTGCCCGGGCCAGCCAGCGGAACCACTTCATAGCTGAGGGTTTGCAAGACCTCGCTCGTCTGCTTGGGGGCTTTGCGCACATTGACCTTGTCGCCAATGATGGCCACATTTTCAAACCCATCCAGGTTAGGCCAATGGGAAGAAATGTAAGGTGCCTGGAAACTGTGGTCTTTCTGGAAACCACCCCCCAACGCCAGCACTGTCCCAAGCGTTTCCCACACAGGGCTGTTGGGCTGGTCAATTTTCCAGAGCTTTTTAAAATTGTCGATGCCATTGTCATCGCCAAAGGTGTTCTGGATGTTTTTGTTGACGGCCGCCAATAATGCAGCTTTGTCACGCTTGGCGATGGCGGTTTGCAGCTGGGCGCGGAAGGTGAAAAAATCTGGCTGCTTGGTGGCTTCATCCACCGGCATAAGCGGCGCAGCCTCAGTCATGGCAGAAAAAGTCAGTGCCACGCCCAAACAGCTTGCAACCAATAACGTGCGGATCAGCATACTAAACCCCCTGATCTGGCTCATTTCACAAAAGAACAGCTTATCGCACCAGTGCAGTGCATTGAACATCTTGAGAACGTTTGCTTGGCACAGACATACCCTTTCCCATAGCCCCAGAAAAATTATTTTAAAAATAATAAATTAACAAGTAGGAGGCATACGCCATCCCTGTCCATAGCCACGTTGGATAGGCTACAATTTTCGTCGATCTTTGGCAATGAAAATTCAACGGCTGCACATGCCATTTCTCATGGACAAAACCAACGGACAAGAAAAAACCCCGGCACGCGGGGCTTTTCCATTCACAGGAAGAAGGGTTGACTAATTACATAGCCACTACTGGAATATCACCGACTTTCGCCGCCGCGTTCTGGTAGTTTTCCATCTTGTCAAAGTTCAGGTAACGGTACACATCGCTGGCCATGCTGTCGATTTTGTTTGCATACGCCATGTACTCTGCAACCGTTGGCAATTTGCCCATGACCGCCGCAACAGAAGCCAGTTCAGCAGACGCCAGGAACACATCGGTGTTGGTGCCCAAACGGTTCGGGAAGTTACGGGTGGAGGTGGAAACCGCCGTGGAACCTTCCTGGATCCGCGCCTGGTTGCCCATGCACAGCGAGCAGCCCGGCATTTCCATGCGTGCGCCCGCGCGGCCATAGATGTTGTAGTAACCTTCGTCGCTCAACTGGGAAGCGTCCATCTTGGTTGGCGGCGCAATCCACATACGGGTAGGGATCTGCTTGTTGGCGGCATCCAGCAACTTGCCCGCAGCGCGGAAATGGCCGATGTTGGTCATGCAGGAGCCAATGAACACTTCGTCGATCTTGCGGCCAGCGACTTCAGACAACAGGCGCGCATCGTCCGGGTCATTTGGCGCGCACAGGATCGGCTCCTTGATCTCATCCATATTGATTTCGATCACCGCCGCGTATTCGGCGTCAGCATCAGCGCGCATCAGACTTGGGTTGGCCAGCCAAGCTTCCATTTTGCCAATGCGGCGCTCCAGGGTGCGGGCGTCGCCGTAGCCTTCCGCAATCATCCATTTCAGCATGACGATGTTGGAACGCAGGTATTCAGCCACGGAAGCTTCCGACAGTGCTACGGTGCAACCGGCGGCGGAGCGTTCGGCAGAAGCGTCAGACAGCTCAAACGCCTGTTCGACGGTCAGGTGATCCAGACCTTCGATTTCCAGCACTGTGCCGTTGAACACGTTTTTCTTGCCTTTCTTTTCCACCGTCAGCAGACCCATCTGGATCGCCTTGTGTGGAATGGCATGAACGAGGTCACGCAGGGTGATGCCCGGCTGCATTTTGCCAGAGAAACGCACCAGTACGGATTCCGGCATATCCAGCGGCATCACACCAGTGGCCGCCGCGAACGCAACCAGACCGGAACCTGCCGGGAAGGAAACGCCGATCGGGAAACGGGTGTGGGAGTCACCGCCGGTGCCCACGGTATCCGGCAGCAGCATGCGGTTCAGCCAAGAGTGGATAACGCCGTCGCCAGGGCGCAGCGATACGCCACCACGGGTCATGATGAAATCCGGCAGGGTGTGGTGAGTGGTTACATCAACTGGCTTGGGGTAAGCTGCGGTGTGGCAGAAAGACTGCATGACCAGATCGGCGGAGAAGCCGAGGCAAGCCAGATCTTTCAGCTCATCACGGGTCATCGGGCCAGTGGTGTCCTGGGAACCGACAGTGGTCATTTTCGGTTCACAGTACATGCCTGGGCGCACACCCGGCAGGCCACAAGCCTTACCAACCATTTTCTGCGCCAGCGTGTAGCCTTTGCCAGTGTCAGCAGGCTGCTCCGGAGAGCGGAACAGGTCAGATGCACCCAACCCCAGCGCTTCACGCGCCTTGTTGGTCAGGCCACGACCGATGATCAGATTGATACGGCCACCGGCGCGCGCTTCGTCCAGCAGCACCTGGGTTTTCAGGCTGAATTCAGCGATGACTTCGTCCGTACCGTGACGTTTGGCGATGCCTTCGTAAGGATAAACATCAACCACGTCGCCCATGTTCATTTGGGAAACGTCCATTTCGATCGGCAGTGCGCCTGCGTCTTCCATGGTGTTGAAGAAGATTGGCGCAATCTTGCCACCGAAGCAGTAACCACCTGCGCGCTTGTTCGGAATCCCCGGCATGTCATCACCAAAGAACCACAGCACAGAGTTGGTGGCGGATTTGCGGGAAGACCCCGTACCTACCACGTCACCCACGTAGGCGACCGGGAAACCTTTGGCCTTGACGGCTTCGATCTGCTTTAGTGGGCCAACAGAACCCGGTTCAATCGGCTCAATGCCATCACGCGGCATTTTCAGCATGGCGTTGGCGTGCAATGGGATATCGGGGCGTGACCAGGCATCCGGTGCCGGAGACAGGTCATCCGTATTGGTTTCGCCCGGAACCTTGAAAACGGTAACGGTAATTTTCTTGGCCACTTCCGGTTTTGAAGTGAACCATTCACCGGCAGCCCAGGATTCCATGACCTTTTTCGCGGCGGCATTGCCCGCCTTGGCTTTTTCCTCAACATCATGGAAAGCGTCGAACATCAGCAGCGTGCTGGACAGTGCCTTGGCAGCGATATCCGCAGTAGCGGCATTATCCAGCGCAGCAATCAGCGGTTGCACGTTGTAACCGCCCAGCATCATGCCCAGCAGCTCCACGGCGCGCGCCTGGCTTACCAACGCGCAACTGACTTCACCCTTGGCGATGGCGGCCAGAAAACCCGCCTTGACATAAGCGGCTTCATCCACACCGGCAGGCACGCGATTTTCCAGCAGGTCAACCAGAAAAGCTTCTTCACCGGCAGGCGGATTTTTTAGCAGATCAACCAGCGCGGCAGTCTGTGCTGCATCCAGTGGTTTGGGTGGGACACCCTGGGCAGCGCGTTCTTCAACGTGTTTGCGATATTCTTGCAACATTATCGATCTCCTCAAAGAAAAACAGCGAGGGTAAATACCGGGGGTATTTACCCTTTATTCATTTGTTGTCCAAGCCCGGCTTGGGGATCAGCGCTGATCCATCGGCACATAGATGCGGCGCTCCGCGCCGGTATACAACTGGCGCGGACGCCCAATACGGGACTCCTCGTCGCTCATCATTTCATTCCACTGCGAAATCCAGCCGATGGTGCGCGCCAACGCGAACATGACCGTAAACATACTGACTGGGATGCCCATACTCAGGAAAATGACGCCGGAGTAGAAGTCCACGTTCGGGTACAGATTACGTTCCTTGAAGTAATCGTCGCTCAGGGCGACCTGCTCCAGTTCACGCGCAATGTCGAACAGTTTCTGGTTCGGGTTGCCGGGCGGCAGGCGATCCAGAATCTGGTTGGCCAGTTCACGGATGATCTTGGCACGTGGGTCGTAGTTTTTGTACACACGATGCCCGAAGCCCATCAGACGGAAACGGTCGTTCTTGTCTTTGGCGCGCGCAACCCAATGCGACAACGGCTGGCCGGATTTCTCAATTTCCCGCAGCATATTGATGACCGCCTCATTGGCCCCACCATGTGCGGGGCCCCACAGGGACGCGATGCCCGCCGCCACCGCTGCAAACGGGTTGGCTTCAGAAGAGCCAGCCAGACGCACGGTGGAGGTAGATGCATTCTGCTCATGGTCAGCGTGCAGGATCATGATCACATCCAGTGCACGCGCCATCAGCGGGTCAACCGCATACGGCTCGGTTGGCACGGCAAACATCAGGTGCAGGAAGTCTTCCGCATACTTCAGGCGGTTTTGCGGGTAGTTGAACGGCAAGCCCATGGAGTAACGGTAACTCCACGCCGCAATGGTCGGCATCTTGGCGATCAGGCGATGGGCCGAACGCTTGCGCTGTTCAGGGTCGTGGATGTTCAGGTCATCGTGGTAGAACGCGGACAGCGCCCCGACCACACCCACCATGGTCGCCATCGGGTGTGCGTCACGACGGAAACCACGGTAGAAACCCTGCACCTGATCGTGCAGCAGTGTATGCCGGGTAATGATGTGCTCAAACTCCGCCATCTCCGCCACGGTAGGCAGGTTGCCATTCAGCAGCAGATAGCAGACTTCCAGAAAGGTGCTATGCTCCGCCAGCTGTTCAATCGGATAACCACGGTAGAGCAAAGTGCCCTCGTCCCCGTCCAGATAGGTAATCTGACTGGAGCAACTGGCCGTCGCCAGAAAGCCTGGGTCATAGGTGAAATAGCCCAGCTCCTTGTACAGCTTGCGGATGTCGATGGCCTTGGGCCCGACGGTCGGGTTCAGGACATCCAACTCTACCTGCTTGCCTGTTGCGTTATCAGTAATGGTTACAGTCTGTTTGGTCATGAGGGCGCTCCAACGCAAAAATCAAAAAGAAAATCAGGAATCCTGGCGACAGCAAAACCGCCCTCAGGCGAGTTTTGCAAACGCAGCGGCGACGCCCTGACCAAGCTCGGCTGGTGAGCGCACCGTAATGACACCTGCTGCTTCCAATGCTGCAAATTTCTCATCCGCAGTGCCTTTACCGCCTGCAATAATTGCACCAGCATGCCCCATGCGCTTGCCTTTCGGCGCGGTAACGCCTGCGATGTAGGAAACAACCGGCTTGCTGACATTCGCTTTGATGAACGCAGCGGCCTCTTCTTCAGCGGAGCCGCCGATTTCACCACACATCAGGATGACTTTGGTTTGCGGGTCGGCCTCAAACAGGGTCAGCGCATCAATGAAGCTGGTGCCTGGAATCGGGTCGCCGCCAATGCCAATACAAGTGCTCTGCCCCCACGGGCCGGTTTGTTTGACCGCTTCATAAGTCAGGGTGCCGGAACGGGAAACGATGCCGACGCTGCCTGGCTTATGGATATGCCCCGGCATGATGCCGATTTTGCATTCACCCGGCGTGATGATGCCCGGACAGTTTGGCCCGATCAGGCGAACGCCAAGGCTGTCGACCACCATTTTGGCCTCCAGCATATCGAGCGCGGGGATGCCTTCAGTGATGCATACAATCAGCTGGATGCCTGCATTGGCCGCTTCGATGATGGAATCCTTGCAGAATGGTGCCGGAACGTAGATCACGCTGGCATCAGCGCCGGTTTCCTTAACGGCGTCACCCACTGTGTTGAACACCGGCAAACCCAGATGGGTGGAGCCGCCCTTACCAGGCGTGATGCCACCAACCATTTTGGTGCCGTAGGCGATCGCCTGTTCGGAATGGAAGGTGCCTTGCTTGCCAGTGAAGCCCTGGCAGATGACTTTGGTGTCTTTATTGATCAAAACGCTCATGCGGCTTCTCCTACGGCAGCAACAACCTTACGGGCAGCATCGCCCAAATCATTCGCGGTAATCACCGCCAACCCACTCTGATCCAGCAATTCCAAACCCTTTTCGGCATTATTGCCTTCCAGGCGGACAACAACCGGAACGCCAACATTGACTTCCTGTACAGCCTTGATGATGCCTTCCGCAATCAGGTCGCAACGGACAATGCCACCGAAGATATTGACCAGGATGCCCTTGACGTTGGAATCGGAAAGAATGATTTTGAAAGCCGCCGCCACGCGTTCAGCCGTCGCCGTGCCACCGACATCGAGGAAGTTGGCAGGCTGCCCGCCGGACAGCTTGATGATGTCCATCGTCGCCATCGCCAGACCAGCACCGTTGACCATGCAACCGATATTGCCTTCCAACGCCACGTAGTTCAGATCCCATTCGGATGCTTCAATTTCACGCGCATCTTCCTGCGACTTGTCACGCATCGCAACCAGATCAGGCTGGCGGTACAGCGCATTGCTGTCAACGTTGACCTTGCCATCCAGGCACAGCAAATTGCCTTCGGCTGTCACCACCAATGGGTTGATCTCAACCAAAGACAGGTCTTTTTCCTTGAACAGCTTGCCCAGACCGATCAGCAGGCCAGTAAACTGCTTGATCTGGTCGCCAGAAAGGCCCAGGCCAAACGCCAGTTCCCGCCCCTGATAAGGCATGACGCCAACCAATGGGTCAATGGCAGTCTTGAGAATTTTTTCTGGCGTTTCATGGGCGACTTTTTCGATTTCCATGCCGCCTTCGGTGGAGGCCATGATGACGACGCGGCGGCTGGAGCGGTCAAGGACTGCGCCAAGATACAGCTCACGGGCGATATTGCAGGTTTCTTCAATCAACACCGTATTGATCGGCTGGCCGTTTTTGTCGGTTTGATAAGTCACCAGGTTTTTGCCCAGCAGACCCGCTGCAACCTCTGCGGCTTCCGCAGGGCTGCTGACCAATTTCACGCCGCCTGCTTTGCCCCGCCCACCGGCATGGACTTGTGCTTTGACAACAACTTTAGGTGTGCTTAATGAGGCCGCAGCAGCTTCGGCTTCAGCCGCTGTTGATGCGACCTTGCCATTTGGCGTCGGCATTCCGTATTGGCTGAATACGGCTTTGGCTTGGTATTCGTGTAGGTTCATCCTCGATCTTCCTTTTTGGGTTCACCGCAAAAAATACGGGGTATATTCGCACAAACGCCACGTATCTACCGGCGGCAGACCGTGGCGTTGAGCGTATATCTTGCTGATTTTACTTACTTACGCTTCTTGCCAACGGCATGCAGGGCGCGCCCATCCACCGCCAGCACGGCTTCGTGAATGGCTTCAGAGACAGTTGGATGCGCAAAGGTCATACGCATCAGGTCTTCTGCTGAACACTCGGTTTCCAGCGCAATCACGGCCTGACCAACCAGTTCGGAAGCCAGCGGACCAACGAAATGGACACCCAGGATGCGGTCGGTCTTGGCATCCGCCAGCACCTTCACCAAGCCATCCGCCTGATCCATCGCCTTGGCACGGCCATTGGCAGCAAACGGGAAACTGCCCACATTGTATTCGACACCGGCGG
Organism: Candidatus Thiothrix phosphatis; assembly: GCF_035668035.1. Classification (NCBI taxonomy): domain Bacteria; kingdom Pseudomonadati; phylum Pseudomonadota; class Gammaproteobacteria; order Thiotrichales; family Thiotrichaceae; genus Thiothrix; species Candidatus Thiothrix phosphatis. Next base: position 97,946 of record NZ_JAYMYJ010000012.1, read on the forward strand.
CTTTCAGGTCTGCCTCGGTTTTGCCTGCCCAAGCGATCTCAGGGTGAGTGTAAATGACCCAGGGAATGGCGTCGTAATTGATGTGTGGTTTTTGGCCTGTTATCTGTTCGGCAACCAAAACGCCCTCTTCTGAGGCTTTATGCGCCAACATTGGGCCAATGATGCAGTCACCGATGGCGTAAACACCCGGCACGCCGGTTTGCAGGTGGCTGTCGACCACTACACGGCCACGCTCATCCAACTGAACCCCAGAATCAGCCGCCAATGCGCCCGCCGTATTGGGCTTGCGGCCTACCGCCACAATCAGACGGTCAACTGTCAGCGTTTGCTCACCCTTGGCATCGTTATAGGTAACGACGACGCCTGCATCAGTCGCTTCAACTTTAGCAACCTTGGAAGAAAGGCGAATATCCAACCCCTGCTTCTTGAATTGCATCTGCGCGGATTTGGCGACATCGCGGTCAGCAGCGGCGAGGAAATCATCCATCGCTTCCAACACCACCACTTCGGAACCCAGGCGGCGCCAGACGCTGCCCATTTCCAAACCAATTACGCCAGCACCAATCACACCCAGCCTGGCTGGAACCGTTTCCCAATCCAACGCGCCAGCGGAATCAACGATACGTTCATCCAGCCATTTGGCGATTGGCAGTTCAATCGGCACAGAACCAACGGCAATAATAATATTGTCAGCGCTTATCGTGGAAACCGCTTTGTCATGCGCAGTCACTTCCACCTGCTTGCCTGCCAGCAGCTTGCCCCGGCCTTGCAACCAAGTGATGCCGTTGGCCTGGAACAACTGGGCAATACCACCAGTCAGTTGCTGGACGATTTTATCCTTGCGGGCGATCATCTTCGCCACATCTATCTGCAACCCATCAACCGTAATGCCGTGGCCAGCATTGTGTTTGGCAATTTCTTCGTAGCGCTCGGAGCTTTCCAACAACGCTTTGGAAGGGATACAACCAACATTCAGACAGGTGCCGCCCAGGGCTGGCTTTTGTTGCTTGTTGATCCACTCTTCCACACAAGCAGTTTTCAACCCAAGTTGGGCGCAACGGATCGCCGCCACATAACCGCCAGGGCCGCCCCCGATCACAATGACATCATACTTTTCAGACATGGCGCGCCCCCTCACACATCCAGAACCAAGCGAACCGGATTTTCAACCAATTCCTTGATGGTTTTCAGGAAGGTGACAGCGCCTTGGCCATCAACAATGCGATGGTCGTAAGACAAGGCCACATACATCATTGGGCGAATAACGATCTGATCATTAACAACGACAGGGCGCTTCTGGATCGAGTGCATCCCCAGGATCGCGCTTTGAGGAGGGTTTAAGATTGGGGTTGATAGCAACGACCCAAAAACGCCCCCGTTGGTTATGGTGAACGTGCCACCGGACAGATCGTTCATATCCAGCTTGCCTTCACGCGCCTTGGCTGCATAACCGGCGATACCGGATTCAATGTCAGCCAGACCCATATTCTCAGCATTGCGCAGGATCGGAACGACCAGTCCGCGATCAGATGAAACGGCGATACCGACATCGCAGTAGCCGTGGTAAACAATATCATTGCCGTCGATGGAGGCATTGATTTCAGGGAAACGTTGCAGTGCCACCGCTGCTGCCTTGACGAACAGGGACATGAAACCCAGTTTCGCCTTGTGCTTTTTCTCGAAAGTGTCCTTGTATTCATTGCGCATATCCATCAACGGCTTCATGTCGATTTCGTTGAAGGTGGTCAGCATGGCGGTGGAAGATTTTGCGTGCAGCAGACGCTCGGCGATACGGGCGCGCAAGCGGGTCATTGGCACACGCTGTTCCATGCGGGAACCGGATGCGGCGACTGCGACAGCCGGAGCCGGTGCAGCAGCGACAGGCGCTGGGGCTGCTGGTTTGGCGACGGCTGCCTGTACATCTTCTTTCAGGATGCGGCCCTGTTTGCCAGAACCTTGCACATCGCTGGCAGCAAGATCATTTTCAGCCATCATTTTGCGCACGGCAGGCGCTGTTTGGGCTTCTGCCACAGACGCGGCAGGTGTTTCAGCTTGAGGGGCGGGAGCAGTTTCTTCAGCAGGTTTGGCGGCGACAGCGCCAGCTTCAAGACGGCCCAGCAATTGGCCGCTGGTGACAGTTGCGCCAGCATCTTGCAAGATTTCAGTCAGCACGCCGTCCACCGGGGCAGGCACTTCCAGCACTACTTTGTCGGTTTCAATTTCAACCAGAACTTCATCCTGCTTGACGGCGTCACCGGGTTTCTTGCTCCATGCAACCACGGTAGCATCGGCGACAGACTCCGGCAGCACCGGCGTCAAAATCTCACTGCTCATCTATACACATCCTCATTGGTATTTTGTCTGGAAGCATCCGCAAAATGCGTTTTTGGTGGTTTGCGAAATTGTCGACATTATAGGAGCCTTTACACGCAAGGTCAAACGAAAAACCCTTGTATTGTCGACATATTTGTGGTTTTCACGCCAATGCAGCAGCAGAATCGCCACGCCTGCCGCTAACATTTATTGCCCCTGTGACGCACGGCCCAGTTGTTCAAAACCAACACTTGCAACTGGCGGAAAGATATGACCACCAGCACAAGCGTTGCTGACGCAGGCCATTCGCGCATTATGGCTGGATTCCAGTACGGCGACATAATTCCCCACATTCAATCGGGGGAGGCTTCAACAACAGGGGACATTTTTTCAGCCTGCAACCGCCGTCGGCAGTGGTGGGCAAACACACGCGCCACGAAACTTGCCCGTAATGCAGGATTGCGCAGATGCACCTCCTCTGCAATCGGCAACAGGGGAAACGCCGCTTGCAGACGGCTGGCGAAAACGCCCGCGCCATCCAGCGTCGGCGGAAGCTGCTCCTGACCTGGAATGTAAACCTTGACCTGTTTCATCCCGCAACTGGGGGAATTGCTTTTCAGGATATAGCCATCCACTGCCTGCAAACGGGCCCTGATTGCATCGAAAAAGCCTGCCAATGCCTCGGTATGATCAATATCAGGCTGTTTGCTGACCACAGCGCGTATTTCCCCTGCCTGCCTGACCAGATGCATGGCGGGACGCGGCGCACCCAACCCCGCCCCCATTTCCGGACAGAATGGCGCGAACGCGAAATACCTACCCAGCGTTTCGGTAATGCAACGCTCATGCTTGTGTCCGCCATCGTAGCGGACTGCCTGACCCAGCAGACAACTGCTGACGCCAATGGTTATAGTACGGCCCGGACACATCATGCAGGCTTGTTCCACCCAGGTTAGTCAACGCGCCGGAAAGTCAACAGATTCCAGATGCCAGAGCTCCGGCCGCTTTGTATAATCGCCGCTTTGTTTGACGCAGCGAGCAGTGATGAATACACGCGAATTTGTCGCCGAATGGCATCCGCAATGGGGAGTATTGCTGGCTTGGCCACACCCGGACACCGATTGGGCCGATAACCTGGAGGCGGCGGAAACCTGCTATACGCAAATTGTCAGCGCCATCAGCCAGCGTGAAAACGTGTTGCTGCTCTGCCACGATGCGGGACACCAAATGCATATTGAACAGGTCTTGTCTCAATCTGCAAGTTGGAAGGCGAAAAACGTACATTTTATGCGCATTCCCTATAACGACACCTGGGCGCGTGATTTCGGCTTCATCACCGTCATGCAAGACGGCAGACCGTTGTTGCTGGATTTCACCTTCAATGCCTGGGGCGGCAAATTTGCAGCCAACCTGGACAACGCCATCAATGCACAACTGGCCGCACTGCCCTTGCTGGCGGGCAATATGCTGGAAACACACCCACTGGTGATGGAAGGCGGCAGCCTGGAAACCGATGGGCAGGGGACACTGCTGACAACGGAAATCTGCCTGCTCAACCCCAACCGCAACCCTTCGTTGGACAAAAGCGCCATCGAAACCCGGCTGCGCACGGCCTTGGGCGTGGAGCGTGTCCTGTGGCTGGCGAACGGCCATCTGGAAGGCGACGACACGGACGCCCACATTGACACGCTGGCGCGTTTCGCCGACCCGCAGACGGTCGTCTATATGAGTTGCGCTGATCCGGCGGACGCCCACTATCTCCCCTTACAGGCAATGGAGGCGGAACTCAGGGCTTTACGGCAGGCCAATGGTGCCCCCTACCAATTGCTCCCTATCCCGTTACCTGCCGCCATTTACGACGGTGACCGGCGGCTGCCCGCCAGTTACGTCAACTTCCTGATCATCAACGGCGCCGTGTTGCTGCCGGTTTATGCCGACGAAACGGCTGATGCAATCGCCATTGCACAAATGCAGGCGGCGTTTCCCCGCCATGAAATCGTGCCGATTGATTGCCGCGCCCTGATTGCGCAGAATGGCAGCCTCCATTGTATTACCATGCAGATTCCCCAGGAGGCCGTAAGCGCATGAGCCGCAAACTGACCGTCGCCGTCGTCCAGCACAGCAATTCCGACAATTACCAAAGCAACCTGGACAAAAGCATTGTAGGCATCCGCCGCGCCGCCGCCCAAGGCGCGCAACTGGTGATGTTGCAGGAACTGCACACCGGCCTGTATTTCTGCCAAGTGGAAAGCACCGATTTCTTTGACCTGGCGGAAACCATTCCCGGCCCCAGCACGGACACGCTGGGCAAGCTGGCGGCGGAACTCGGCATTGTGATCGTCTGTTCCCTGTTTGAAAAACGTGCGGCTGGCCTTTACCACAATACCGCCGTGGTGCTGGATACGGACGGCAGCATCGCGGGCAAATACCGCAAGATGCACATTCCTGATGACCCCGGTTATTACGAAAAATTTTATTTCACCCCCGGCGACCTGGGCTTCACCCCCATCAAAACCAGCCTCGCAACTTTGGGCGTGCTGGTCTGCTGGGACCAATGGTATCCGGAAGCAGCCCGCCTGATGGCACTAGCAGGCGCAGAACTGCTGCTTTACCCCACCGCCATCGGCTGGAACCCACAAGACAACACCGAAGAACAGGCTCGCCAGCGCGAGGCATGGGTCACGATCCAGCGTTCACATGCTGTCGCCAACAATATCCCGGTATTGAGCGCCAACCGCATCGGCTTTGAAGGCGACCCCAGCGGGCAAACGGCGGGCAGCCAATTCTGGGGCAGCAGCATGATTATTGGCTGGCAAGGCGAATTGCTGGCGCAGGCAGACACCACCAGTGAAACTGAACTGGTGATGGAGTTGGATCTGAACCGCACTGAGCAAGTGCGCCGTTGGTGGCCTTATCTGCGTGACCGCCGGATTGACGCCTATCAGGAACTGACCCGCCGTTATCGGGACTGATCCGCAACATCACAATTCAAAAAATTTCTTCCCTATTTGCGGAATTTGTGAACCTGCTCACAGAATAGCTCCCCTAATTCTGGCAATAATCCTATTTATAATAATTAACCGCCAGTTGGTTCACCTTGATACAAGGAGGAAATTTTTATGTTTTGTTCAAAAAAGATGACGGGTTTGGCTACGGTTATCCTGTTGGCTACCGTAGTTCCCCCTGCCCATGCACATTCGCAAAACTATCCGCTACGCTATTCAGGCGATATCACCAGCGCCCCGGCAACAGCAACAGAAAACGGCAATGACACAGGTTCAGCCTACCTTTATGAACAGCTGGGGAAGTTACTGGGGAAAACGTTATATGCACACTTATTAAAGAACGAACAATTTCTTAACCTGCAAGAACTGGTGATCGCGCATGTCGAAGAAAAATACATGGTGTCATCCCCTTCCCACTAAACGCCATTGAGATTTAGGACTTAGGGGAGTTTCGGCCAGAAAATAGGGGACAAAATATCATTCAGCGCATACGGGCAATGGGTTGGAAAATAATCCATCGCCAATTTTTTTTGTTCGCAAACGTGCTGGCAAGCATCTGCATATAAGCCTTCCAATATCCGCCCAAGGATAAATTTCAAGACGGAACTGCGATGCAACATCCGCGCAAGGATGCTACGCGCTTCACGGATACTGTGCATCCGGGCTTCATTCTGAAAGTCAGGTTGCGCCTGCCACAACAGGAGTTCAACCAACAGCACCCGGGTGGTGTTAATAAGCCCTTCATGCTGATGGTGATCAGCTTCCGAATAGCAGCAAGCTTGTGCCATGACGCATTCCCTCAATATGAACCGCCACTATTAACACATACACAAGCTTGCTATTTGCTTAATAAATAAACTCTGATTCAGACTGAGGCAATCCGCGCCAAAGCGTTCTGCAGGTTTGCCATGCTGGTGGCGAAGGATATGCGGATATGCCCTTCCAAACCAAACGCCGACCCCGGCACCACCGCCACACCCACCTTATCCAGCAGGTAGCTGGCCAGGGCAGTGTCATTTTCCAACCCCAAACGCTTGATCATGCCGTCAACATTCGGAAAGCTGTAGAACGTGCCGTCGGCTGGCAAGCACTCGACCCCATCCATGGCATTAAACGCGCCCAGCACAAATTCATGGCGCTGTTCAAACGCATTGACCATGGTTTGGATGAAATCCTGGTCGCCATCCAGCGCCACAACCGCTGCGTACTGGGAAATGGAGGTCGGATTGGAAGTGCTTTGTGATTGGATAATGTTCATCGCCTGAATGAGCTTTTCCGGCCCACCCGCATAGCCAATCCGCCAGCCGGTCATGGAATACGCCTTGGACACGCCATTCAATACAATCGTGCGCTCATACAGGTCTGGGCAAACATCCAGGATATTGACGAACTTGCGGCCACCGAACATGACATGCTCATACATGTCGTCGGTTGCAATCAGCACCTGCGGGTGGCGGCGCAACACTTCGCCCAATGCCGCCAGTTCTTCTGGCGAATAGGCGACGCCGGTCGGATTGGACGGGCTATTGATGACGAACAACCGGGTTTTCGGGGTGATGGCCGCCTCCAGCTTTTCCGCCGACAGCTTGAAATGTTCAGCCTGCCCTGCTTCCGCAATGACCGGCACGCCATCCGCCAGCAACACCATATCCGGATAGGACACCCAATACGGGGCCGGAATCACGACTTCATCACCCGCATCCAGCAATGCCTGGCACAAATTGTAGAAGCTCTGCTTGCCGCCACAGGAAACCAGAATCTGTTTCGGCGAAAAGTCCAGCCCGTTGTCGCGCTTGAACTTGCGGATGATCGCCTGCTTCAATGCAGGCGTGCCATCCACTGCGGTGTAACGGGTTTCACCCTTTTGGATGGCCTCGATACCGGCCTGCTTGATATGGGCAGGCGTGTCAAAATCTGGCTCACCGGCCCCTAACCCTATAATGTCGCGGCCAGCCGCCTTGAGTTGGGCAGCCAACGCGGTGACAGCAAGTGTAGGTGAAGGCTTGACGCGGCCAACGCGCGCTGAAAGTTGTATGTCCACTGAAAACCAACCGTGTGTAGTGTCTTTCATAATCCCGGCAAAATTCATCATTTACCGTACCTTTACGCTTTTCTGCGGCGCGTAATGTTACTGCAAGATCAACGCACGCATAAGGCGTAAAGTTAATTTTTTCGCGCAAAGTTTCTACAGCTTTTCCAACAAGGCAGCGTCCGGATAGCCATCAGCAGGCAAGCCCAGTTTTTGTTGTGCCTCCCGGACAGCGGCGCGGGTTTCTTCACCGATAATGCCGTCCACTTTGGAGATGGGGAAACCTTGCGCTTGCAGTTTCGCCTGCGCTTGTTTCGTCTGCGCCAAGGTCAGTGGATGCACCTGCGCATTTCCTGGGCGCAAAGGCGGTGCGCCCGCCAGACGGGTTGCAAAATACGCCGCCGTCGCCGAATAAACCGTGGATTCATTCCATTGCAGGAACACATCGAAATTGGGGAACGCCAGGAAAGCAGGGCCATTCCGCCCCATTGGCAGCAGCAAGGCCGCCTCGCCATCCTCCTGCAAGGCACTGCCATCCGCCTTTTTGACGCCTTGCGCAGCCCACTCCGACAGCGGGGCCTTATTACCCAGCCGCGCCTGCGACCAGTCCATGTCTGACGGAACCTTGACTTCCTGCAACCACGGTTCGCCAGCGCGCCAACCATTCGCCTTCAGCATGTTGGCGCCGGAGGCCAATGCATCGGCGCTGGAATGGATCAGGTCACGGTGGCCATTACCATCAAAATCAACGCCATACTGGTCATAGCGGGAGGCCAGCAATTGCAACTGGCCAATTTCCCCTGCCCAGGCCCCGCGCATTTTAGCGGGGGTCAGATCACCCTTTTGCACCAAATCCAAAGCGCTGAGTAATTCCGGGCGGAACATTTCCGGGCGGCGGCAATCCTGCGCCAACGTCAGCAACGAGCGAATGGTCGGAAAATCACCATTCACTGCCCCGAAATCGGTTTCCAGCCCCCAAAAGGCTGTCAAAACTTCAGCAGGCACACCATACTCCGCCTCAATTCGCCGGAATAGCGCGGCATTTTTTTTCAGCAAGCTTCGCCCCTGTGACAAACGGCTGGCGCTGACTTTCCGGTTGGCGAAGGTCAAAAAGTCCTGGGCAAAGGTCTGCTGGGAACGGTCGCGCTTAATGACGGCAGGGTCAGGTTTGAGCCCGTCGAGGGCGGCGTCCACCACCGACGCTTTCAGCCCGGAACCAGCGGCTTCCGCCTTGAAATCCGCCAACCAGCGGCCAAAATCACCGCTATTGGCGCAATCCGCCAGGACGGGCGCACTGCACGCTGACAGGCATAACACAATGCTGGGCAAATAACGCATGAATGATCCAATTCCTGAAAGGCAAGGCCTGAGTTTATAGGGTTTTAACGCCGCATGCTAAACTCAGTGCGCATACCGGGAGACACGCATGAGTGAAATTGACCAGTTCCAGCTCAATACCAGTTACCAGCCCGCTGGCGACCAGCCGGAGGCTATCCGTTCATTGGTGGAGGGCCTGCATGATGGCCTGCTGCACCAAACCCTGCTGGGCGTAACCGGCTCCGGCAAAACCTTCACCATGGCCAACATTATCCAGCAGACCCAACGCCCGGCCATCATTTTGGCGCACAACAAGACCTTGGCTGCCCAATTGTATGGGGAAATGCAGGAATTCTTCCCGAAGAATGCGGTGGAATACTTCGTTTCCTATTACGATTATTACCAGCCGGAGGCTTATGTCCCATCCAAGGATGTCTACATCGAAAAGGACGCCTCCATCAATGACCATATCGAACAAATGCGCCTGTCGGCCACCCGCAACCTGTTCGAACGCAAGGACGTCATCATCGTCGCCACCGTTTCCTCCATCTATGGCCTGGGTGACCCGGAATCCTACCTGAAAATGCTGTTGATCCTGGTGCGCGGCGACCGTATCGACCAGCGCAGCATCCTGCGGCGGCTGGCGGAAATGCAATACACCCGCAATGACCTGGATCTGCAACGCGGCGCTTTCCGGGTGCGTGGCGAAGTGATCGACATCCACCCGGCGGAATCCGACCGGGAAGCCATCCGCATCGAGCTGTTCGATGATGAAATCGACAGCCTCAGTTATTTTGACCCATTGACCGGCGAAGTCCTGCGCCGGGTTCCGCGTTTGACGGTTTACCCCAAAACCCACTACGTCACGCCCCGCGAAGTGCTGCTGGAAGCGGTGGACCATATCAAGGCGGAACTCAAGGAACGGCTGGCGGCGCTGCGCGGCCATGATCGGCTGGTGGAAGCCCAGCGCCTCGAACAGCGCACCCAATATGACATCGAAATGATTGTTGAAACCGGCTATTGCTCCGGCATCGAAAATTACTCGCGCTACCTGTCCAAACGCCCGGCAGGCGCGCCACCACCCTGCCTGTTCGACTACCTCCCCCGCAACGCCATCGTGTTCGTGGACGAATCCCATGTCACCATCCCTCAATTCGGCGGCATGTACAAGGGCGACCGCTCGCGCAAGGAAACGCTGGTGGAGTACGGTTTCCGCCTGCCCTCCGCCCTCGACAACCGCCCGTTGCGCTTTGACGAATTTGAGCGGCTGGTTCCGCAGGCCATCCATGTATCCGCCACTCCCGGCGCGTATGAGCTGGAGCATTCCGGCAATGTCGCCGAACAGGTGGTCCGCCCTACCGGCCTGGTGGATCCGCAGGTTGAAGTCCGCCCGGTATTGAGCCAGGTTGACAATGTGATGTCCGAAATCACCGAGCGCTCGCAGCGTAATGAACGCGTCCTGGTCACCACCCTGACCAAACGCATGGCGGAAGACCTGACCGATTACCTGATGGACCACAATATCAAGGTGCGCTACCTGCATTCCGACATCGACACCGTGGAGCGGGTGGAAATCATCCGCGACCTGCGCAAAGGCGAGTTTGATGTCCTGATTGGCATTAATTTATTGCGGGAAGGGCTTGATATACCGGAAGTTTCATTGGTCGCCATTTTGGATGCCGACAAGGAGGGCTTCCTGCGTTCCGAGCGTTCCCTGATCCAAACGATTGGCCGCGCGGCGCGTAATGCTGAAGGCAAGGCCATCCTTTACGCCGACAAAATCACCGACTCCATGCACAAGGCGATGGACGAAACCAGCCGCCGCCGCGCCAAACAAATCAGCTTCAATGCAGCCCATGGCATCACCCCGCAAACCATCCGCAAACGCATTGCCGATGTGATGGAAGGCGCTTACGCCAACGCCTCCCGTGGTAAGGGCAAAACCCGTGCTGACAAAAAAGTGGCGGAAGAAGCGGCCGAATACCGTAGCCTGACGCCCGACCAAGCGCTCAAACAAATCAAAAAATTGGAAGATAAGATGTTCCAACATGCCAGAAACCTGGAATTCGAACAGGCCGCCGCAGTGCGCGACCAGATCGCCCATATCCGCGCCCGTGTGTTCGGGCTGGAATAAAACTACACCCGTATTGCCCTGTTCAGATCAGCTTTGCGTGGCCAAGCATTGATGACGGCATGGATCAATGTCGCCAATGGGATGGCGAAGAATACCCCCCAGATTCCCCATAACGCTCCGAACACCAGCACTGCGGTAATGATCGCCACCGGATGCAAATTAACCATTCCGGAAAATAATAGCGGCACCAACAGATTGCCATCCAGGAAATGGATGACGCCATAGATCACCATGACATAGAGGAAATCGGAGTTATATCCCCATTGAAAATAGGCCACGATGGCGACCGGCAACGTGACAATGGCAGCCCCAACATAGGGGATCAACACAGAAAGCCCTACCAGGAACGACAACAACATGGAGTATTGCAGGCCGAAAATCAGGAAGGTAATAAACGTCACCACCCACACAATCAGGATTTCCATAAACTTGCCGCGCACATAACTGGTGATTTTGCCATTTACCTCACGCCAGACCTTGGTCACCAACCCGCGCTCTTCTGGCAGGAAAGCGCCAAACCACTCAAGGATAATGTTCTTGTCCTTAAGGAAAAAAAACACCAATAGCGGCACCACCACCATGTACACCATAAAAGCGATCAGGTCGACCACCGAAGACAAGGAGAAACTCAACACCCGCTGGGACAACAGCGTCAACTGGGTGCGCAAGCCATTCAACAGCTCCAGAATGAATTGTTCAGAAATAATATTGGGGTATTTTTTAGGCAACAATGCCAGCGCACTTTGCCCTGCCGACAGCATTCCAGGGATTTCCAACACAAACTGGGTCGCCTGCTTAAGCATCAGTGGGGCCAGCACCAACAGCACCACCAACAAGACCAGGATAAACACGCTGAACACGATCAAGACCGCCATGAAACGCGGCGTCTTGCATGCACGGAAGAAATCCACTCCCCCATCAAGCAGATAGGCAATAATAACAGCTGCCAATACCGGTGCCAGCACATTGCCTGCCAGCAGCACAGTGCCAAACCCCAGTATCAGCAACAGGGCAAGAATGGCGGCCTGTGGATTGGAAAAATGCTGGTTATACCATTCGTTCAGCAATTTAAGCATAAGAAGCCTGGTTTGCTTGTTTCAAGGATTTTCCAAAAGGCGCTGTTCAAATTCGGCTTTCAGGATTGCGTAATGTTGCCCAAACAAAGCCTCCAGTTCATCAATCACATTAACCGCAGCTTTGCCATGAATGACGTGCGCCGTCATCAGGGAAGAGGTTTCATTCAGCAAACGCTCACGGTCAACCATGGGGTAGGTTGCCACCAGCCGTTTAATCGCTTTGACCACGCTTTCCTGTGTGGGGCGGGAAATATTTTCTGGTTGCGGAAATTCAACCATCGGTTCTGCCACAGGAGTGGAGGACACCGCAAGAAACTCAGCAAAACGCAGCAAAGCAACCTGATCCTGGGGGTTCAAGTTACGGTATAGCTTGCGTAAACGCTTTTCTTCGGCGGAACCGGATTGTTGGGGCATACCAGGCAGCACATTAAACTCCCTACAGGCTTTTCATGGAAAAATTAAGGGGGGTCATGCTATCAGGAAACACTGGACACTGTCACAAACACCAACAACCAGCCCTGTGTTTGTTTAAGTTCATTTAGAGATGGGAAACTGGGGTACGGGTGCTATGCCGTACCCCAGGAATCAGTTACTGCTGTTTTTTGAGGTTTTCACAGTAAGTGCGGGCAAATTCAAGCAATTCTTCCATAGCGCGCACTTTGAACTTCTGGCGCTGACGTACAAAAGAGAAGTCGCGCGTCAATGGGGGATCCAGCGGGATTGCAATCAAAGACCCCAGTCTCAACTCCTTGCCAATACTGGCGCTGGAAACGATGGAAACACCCATGCCAGCTTCAACTGCCCCTTTGACAGCTTCTGGACTGCCCAGCTCAAGGCAAGCATTCATGGCGTGTTTGTCCATGCCGAGCGCATACATGTAATCGAGAACGACTTCACGTGTGCCAGAACCCTCTTCACGACAAATGAATGGATATTCCAACACTTCTTTGAGCTTGACATTGTCTTTGCCTGCCAAGGCATGGGTTGGCGGCACGATCAACACCAAATCATCCTGGCGGCAAACCTCCACCAACAGATTCTTGTTGTTGACCAGCCCTTCCACTACGCCCAGATCAATCACGTTGTTCTCGACCATGGAAACAATGCCTTCGGTATTGGAAACCCGCAAACGCAGCCGGACATCCGGATTTTTGGCATTGAACTCACCCAACAGGGAAGGGAGCATGTATTCGGAAATGGTCGTGCTGGCACCAATGGTCAAAGACCCACTGATGTCATTGGTCATTTCACGGATCGCATTCTCCATCTCATTGTATTGCTCGAAAATACGCTCTGAGTATTCGAACACGATCTTGCCTGCTTCCGTCAGGGAAACCCGGTTATGAGTCCTGTCGAACAGACGTGTGTCAAACTGGTCTTCCAACTGGCGAATCTGGAATGTTACCGCAGGTTGGGTCATATGCAGCACTTCCGCCGCCTTGGTAAAACTCAACAACCTGGCCACGGCGTGAAAGACTTGTAATCTTCTATCGGCCATATGATTACTTTTCTCCTATTACCTGTCCGAGCAAACCCAACAGAGACTTCATCCTTGCTCTCTCTGTTCCGGTCATCCTTCCCCGGATATTGGTTTAAAATCAAAAAAATTTATCAAAACATATTCCAGCTTTGATTAGAGGAATTTGTTATAGATAGCATAGAACAATTTGTGCATTATGGTTAAACATTGATGTCACTTGAGCAACAATTCGACGGACGGCATCTTTTATCCTATCAACCGTTTCACCTATTTTTATCCTCTATATCACTTTCCGCCGTCTTTTTGTGGGGCTGTTTAACCTGTTGGCCTGGAATTCTTGGATCATCGTCATCCATCAGGATTCGATGGGCAGGCCCTTCCAAATCATCGTACTGGCCACTTTTTACAGTATAAATGAAAGCGATGACCACAATTATCATGACTCCGATCGCAATCGGAATAAGCATATACAAAGCTTCCATCAGGCTGCATCCCGAATAAATTCTCCAGTATAACCTGAATCAGCTAGCTTTTCAGGCGTAATGCATTCAATACAACAATGAGGGAACTGGCTGACATCCCAATTGCCGCCATCCATGGCGCTATCACTCCACTCGCGGCCAAAGGAATTGCCACCAGATTATAGGCTATCGTCCAAAGAAAATTTTGTTTAATGACCGCCTGCATCCGCCGGGCCGTGCGGATGACGAAAGGCACCTGCTGCAAGTTTTCCGATAACAGCACCATATCCGCACTTGCCTGTGCCAATTGCGAACCGCTGCCCATGGCGATGGAAACCGGCGCGCCCGCCAATACCGGCGCATCGTTGACGCCATCGCCCACCATCGCCACGGTTGCCCCCTGCGCCTGCAACTGGTGCAGGTACGCCAATTTGTCATCCGGCAGCCGCCCGCCCAATGCATGGGGAATCACCAGTTGTTGGGCCACCGCAGCAACGGCCACAGGCGCATCCCCACTTAACAAAGTCACGTCCACACCTAATCCGCGCAGCTCCTGCACCACCTGCCCAGCCTCCTCACGCAAGTGGTCAGCCAACCCAATGACCGCCAACCAACCAGCTTCAGACCCCAGGAAAACCTGTGACTGCCCTGCTGTTTGCCCGACTGCTGCGGCTGGCAAATCACACTGCGTCAGCTCCTGCACAAAGCCTTTGCCGCCGATACGGTATTGATGTTGCTGGTAAACACCGCGTATCCCACGCCCAGGCTCGGCTGCCAATTCGCTGAAACCTACCCGTTTATCACTAAGCCGCAGGATTGCATGGGCAACAGGGTGTTCCGAAGCCGTTTCCAAACCTGCCGCCAACTGCTTGCAGAAATCGCTGTCAGCATCACCCAGCGCCTGGAAATTGGTGGCTTCCAGTTGCCCATGCGAAAGTGTGCCGGTCTTGTCAAAAATGATGTGGTTAACCCGCGCCAACGTTTCCAACGCATGACCCCGTGTTGTCAGCACGCCCCTGGAGGTGAGCAGGCCGGTCGCCGCCGTCAGGGCTGCCGGTGTCGCCAGCGAAAACGCACAAGGGCAGGTTATCACCAGCACCGACAATGCAATCCAGAACGCCCGTGATGGGTCATGCCAATGCCACCAGAAAAACACCCCAACCGCAACCAGCAGGATAATGGGCACAAACCGGGAAGCCACCTTTTCCGCCAACCGCGCCAATTCCGGCTTTTCCGCCTGAGCACGTTCCAGCAGGCGGATGATGGAGGCCAGTACAGTGCTATCGCCCAGTTTTTCCACCTGCATGGTCAACGGGCTTTCAATATTGACCGTACCGCCCACCAATGAGTCGCCCTGCTGCTTATGGCAAGGCAGGCTTTCCCCAGTCAGCAGGGATTCGTTGGTGCTGCTCACACCCTCTGTCACCAAGCCATCGGCAGGCACCACTTCGCCGGGCTTGACCAGCAGGTAGTCGCCCGGAACCAATTGGCTGACAGGCACCACTTCCTGTTCGCCATCACGCAGCCGGGTGGCGGTCGCAGGCATCAGCCGCACCAGCTCTTCCGCCACCTGCCCTGCCCGGTGGCGCGCCGCCATTTCCAGATAGCGCCCGGTCAGCAGGAAAAACGTGAACATGCTGACCGAGTCGAAATAAACTTCACCACCGCCGGTCAGCGTCGCCCACACGCTGGCGCTGAAGGCAATGCCAATCGCCAGCGACACCGGCACATCCATGCCGAAACGGCCACGCCGCAAATCCCGCCAAGCCGAAGTAAAAAATACCCGCGCCGAATAAAACACGACCGGCGTTGTCATCACCAGGCTGATCCAACGCAGGAAATCGCGCATCCCCACATCCATATCCGACGCCACACCGATGTACATCGCCACCGCGATCATCATGACCTGCATCATGCCCAGCCCGGCGACGGCGATCCGGCGCAAGGCTGCGGATTTTTCCTTTTTTTGCAGGGATTCCAAACGCCCGGGATCAAACGGATGGGCACGATAACCAATGGCGGAAATGGCGGCCAGCACATCGCTCAGGTGGATGGCGTTATTGTCCCATTTCAGGGTGGCGCGGTGGGTGGAGTAATTGATGCGGAAATCCAGCACGCCCGGCAATTGCTTGACGTGATTTTCATTCAGCCATACGCAGGCGGCGCAAACGATGCCTTCCAGAATCAGCGAGGCCTCCCGGACATTGCCCTCCATGTCACGCACAAAGGATTTCTGCAATTCCGGCGCATCATAGACCTGCAAATTGCGCAACGCTTCAGGGACAAGCTCTTCCGGACTGCTGCCGATTTCCGTGCGGAAACGGTAGTAATCAGTCAGGTTATTTTCCACGATGGCGGTTGCAACAGCTTGGCAGCCAGTACAGCATAGGTTATGCACCTCGCCATCAATCTCCACCGGGTAATGGGCATTGGCAGGAACGGGCTGGCCACAATGGAAACAGCCTTGTTGCGGTTGGGTTGTCATGGATTACCCGGTTGCGCCAACAACGCCCACCTTGGTTTCCCCCCTGACTTCATAGACATCCTTGCCCCGATTGACATTGATCAGCAAAGCCCAGAGGCCGGACTGAGGCAAGGTGACCGGCTCTCCGTAAGACCCTGGCTCCACTTCCGGCAGGACAACTTCGGTGTCGTGGCTCTTGTCGGCAGTGAACATGAACTGTACAGAGACCTGCGCGCCTGTCACCGGCATCCCCTCATCATCGATCACCCGCAAGCGGAACAACGCAGGCTTGCCAGCGACCGGCGCATCAACCCAGCCATCCATGATGCGCCAGCCCAAAGCGGCCTGTTGGCGCAGCTCATCGACATAACGGTTATATTGGGCGATGTTTTTCTGGAAATCATTGGCGACCGCGCCAGAAAAAGCCGACGTGACCTCTTTCCCAACCTCCTTACCATGGGGCGTAGGCAGGAAACTGCGGACAAACTCAGCGCTTGCCCCCTTGTTCGCCAGGGTAATGATAATGGAGTCCACGACGGCCAGAACCAAAAAGAAAGTGACAATGATGGCGGGCACCCAATGGAACCACCGTTTCTTGGCGGCACCTTCCTTTTGCGCCTGGGCATCCCGGGTGCTGGTGATAATGCCCAGCCCATATGCGGTCATGGTGAAGAAGGCGAAATGGATGGCGTAGACATCCAGGCCATCCCAATACAGCACCGAAAGGGGAATGTAAACCGCTTGCGTGATCAGGATGGTCAGCAAAGCCGCCATTTTCCCTGACTTGCCCAATCCCTTGTAGATAAAGAAAAATAGGGCAAACGATGCGGTCACGCCTACCCCCAGCGTCAATGCCAGACTTTGATTTTCCATGTCACCTTTACGGTATGATGAAATGTGAAGGAATGATCACAGGCTCCGTCACCTTGCCTTCCGTTGGGGTCAGCTTGAAGTCAAACTCACGGTTCTTCTGTGTATCGCCAGGCTGCACAGTATAGCGGACTTTCGCCAGCACCCGCATGCTGGAATCCGGCTTCAGCCCCAAATCGGTAATCTGCCCCAAATCCAGTTCGGCATTCGGCAGGTTTTCAATCACCAACGTATACCGTGCGGCCTCCATGGTCTTGTTATTGATCTTGACTTCATAACTGTTCTGGATTCGGCCATCCGAGAGGGTGACAAACAGCGGGCTGCGCACTTGCACAGCAGTCGCCTCCAGCAATTTGCTGCTGGCGATGCTCCAGACCAGATAGACTGTCGCCAGCAAGGTGGCGGCACCATAGCCAAGCGTGCGCAACTTGATGAGCTTGGTTTTTTTGCCTTCCAGCGCATGTTCGGAGGTGTAACGGATCAGGCCGCGTTTCCAGCCCTGTTTGTCCATGATGGCGTCACACGCATCGATGCACAGCGCACAGTGGATACAACCAATCTGCAAACCGTTGCGGATGTCAATGCCGGTCGGGCACACCTGCACGCATAGGCCGCAATCCACACAATCGCCATACCCAGCCGCCAGCCGATTGCCTTGGTCGCGCATTTCCTTGACTGGCTTGATGCGCCCCGCAGCGCCTTCGCCCCGGTTCTTGTCATAGGAAACGATCATGGTGTCCTGGTCAAACATGACACTTTGGAAACGGGAATACGGGCAAATGTGCAGGCACACATATTCCTGCGCCCAACCGGCCGCCAAATAGGTGGTTGTCATCAGGATAAAGGCTGTGCCATACATGGCCGCTGGGGCGCTGCCGGTGAAGAAGCGGACAAGCAGGTCAGACGCATCCCCCCAATACAGGGCAAAGCTGATGCCTGTCCACAACGCCAACAACAGCCAAAGCGCATGGGTCAGGACTTTTTTACGGATTTTTTCAGCATTCCAAGGTTGCTTGTCCAACCGCAAGCGCGCCACCCGGTCACCCTGAACGAACTTTTCAATCAACCGGAAAGCGTCTGTCCACAAGGTCTGGAAGCAGAAATAACCGCAGAACACCCGCCCATACAACGTGGTGACAAAAAACAGCAACACCGCCGCCAGGAACAACAAGGCGGTCAGCCAGAAAATATCCTGCGCATGCACCACCAGATTGAAAATGTAATAGCGGCGACCGGGAATATCGAACAAAACCGCCTGATCCGGCCCCACGGCGCGCTCCCAGCGCAACCACGGCAGCAGAAAGAATACGGCGTAGGCAAAAACCAGAATGCCGGTCTTGATATTGCGGAAACGGCCTTCCACAGATCGCGGCTGGATGGCCGCCTTGGGTTCGATGACGTGTTCAATGCTCATGTTGTTGCAGTATCCAATCGCTCAGTGGTTTGCAGGCCCCGCCACATCGGCGCGATAACCGGATATGACGAAAAGTCCGCATGATACCCTACCCGCTGCGCTTTACATTGCGCGTAATCAAGTTGGAATGCTAATTCATTACTTTCCAACGCTTATTTTCACCAGCCGCTTATGCCAGATAAGCCGCGTTACCCATATAGGCACGTAACGCTTCGGGAATCCGGATGCGCCCATCAGCCTCCTGATAGTTTTCCAGCACCGCCACCAGGGTGCGCCCGACCGCAAGGCCAGAACCGTTCAGGGTATGCAGCAGCTCCGGCTTGCCGGTTTCGGGATTCCGGTAACGCGCCATCATCCGCCGTGCCTGGAAGTCGACGAAATTGGAGCAGGAAGAGATCTCGCGGTATTTCTGCTGCCCCGGCAACCACACTTCCAGGTCGTAAGTTTTGGCGGAAGAAAACCCGACATCACCAGCGCACAGCGCCATCACCCGGTACGGCAAGTCCAGCTTCTGCAAAATGGCTTCGGCATTGGCGGTCAGGCTTTCCAGCGCCTCCCAGGAATCTTCCGGGCGCACCAGTTGCACCATCTCCACCTTCTCGAACTGGTGCTGACGGATCAGGCCACGGGTGTCCTTGCCGTAAGAACCGGCTTCGGAACGGAAACAAGGGGTATGGCAGGCGTACTTCACCGGCAGGTCGGCGGCGTCGATGATCGTGTCACGCGCCAGATTGGTGACCGGCACTTCAGCGGTCGGGATCAGGTAATAACCTTGCTCGTTATTGAGCTTGAACAGGTCTTCCTCAAACTTTGGCAACTGCCCGGTGCCGCGCAGACTGTCGGCATTCACCATGTAAGGCACGTAGGCTTCAACGTAACCATGTTCCTGGGTGTGGGTGTCGAGCATGAACTGGATCAACGCCCGGTGCAGCCGCGCCATGGCACCGCGCAACACCACAAAGCGGGAACCGGTCAGCTTCGCCCCAGCGTCGAAATCCATCCAGCCATTCGGCAACCCCAGGTCAACGTGGTCTTTTGCCCCGAAGTCAAACAGCTTCGGCTCGCCCCAACGGCGGACTTCGACATTGGCGTTTTCGTCCGCGCCATCCGGCACGGAAGCATCCAACACATTGGGGATGCCCATGACGATAGTGTCCAGATCAGCCTGCAAACTGGCGAGTTCCTGTTCCTTCGCTTTCAGGCTATCGCCCAGATCGGCGACTTCTGCCAGCAGCGGCTGGATGTCCTCACCCTTGGCCTTGGCCTGGCCAATCGCTTTGGAACGCGAGTTGCGGGTGTTTTGCAGATTCTGGGTTTCCACCTGCAACGCCTTGCGGCGCTCCTCCAGCGCACGGATGGCGCCGACATCCAGCTTGAAACCGCGCCGCGCCAGTTGGCTGGCGACTTCATCCAGTTCTGTTCTTAAACGTTTGGGGTCCAGCATAGCTCTTGTTCCATGAAGGGGAATTCGGAAAAGGCGACATCTTAACCCAGAACGGCCCTGCTTTTACATGCCTGAACCATGACAGGTGAAGCTTTTGCCGTACTCCAGCCAATAGGACGCACAAAGCTTGACCAGGATGCAGATGATCCTCATCATCAGGATAAATTGGGATAATTGGGGTGAACCATGCAAAATTTTCTCTTGCGTCTGTCATGCTTGCTTTTTCTTGCCTTGGGCGTCAGTGCCGATCCACTGCCGCCCGACCAGGTTCCGGAACCCCTCAAACCGTGGGTCGGATGGGTGCTGGACGGCCATCAAGACCACGCCTGCCCTTACCTCTACAATGCCGAACAGCGCCAATGCGCCTGGCCCGGTTCGCTGGACTTGCAACTGACCAATACCGGCGGCGTTTTCACCCAGCACTGGGAAACCTACGCGGAAACCCGGGTGCGCCTGCCCGGCGATGCGCAGCACTGGCCGCAACAAGTCCACAGCGGCGAAAACACCCAGCTTGCCGTCACCGAACAGGACGGCTACCCCAGCCTGCTCCTGCCCGCAGGCAGCCATGACATCAGCGGGCAATTTTTCTGGGACAAACTGCCCGAAGCCCTGTTCGTCGCGCCGGAAACCGGGCTGGTCAAGCTGTCGGTGAATGGGGCAGCGATCACCTCCCCCGAATTCAATGCCGCAGGCAGCCTGTGGTTGAGCAGCAATGCCCAGGAAGCCAGCGAAGACAACCTGGATGTGCAGGTGTTCCGCAAGGTTGAGGACGCCCATCCACTCCAAGTGACAACCAGCATCCAACTGCGGGTGGCGGGCAAGCAGCGGCAGGCCGAACTGGCACCCGTGCTGCTGGCGGGCTTCATCCCCTTGCGCCTGGACAGCCCGTTGCCCGCCCGCATGGGGCAGGACGGCAAGCTACAAGTGCAACTGCGCCCTGGCGAATGGACTATCCAATTGACGGGCCGCGCGCCGGGCAGTCTCAACCAACTGGCTTTGCCCGCCAGCAGCGCGCCGTGGCCATCCGAAGAGGTTTGGGTGTTCGCGGCGGATTCCACCATTCGCCAAACGCAGGTGGAAGGCGTGAACAGCATTGACCCCAGCCAGACCCGCCTGCCGCCGGAATGGGCCAGCTTACCGGCCTACCTGATGACCGGCGGCGGCGTCATGAAACTGGCGGAACAACATCGCGGCATAGCGGACAGCCCCGCGCAACTCAGCCTGAAGCGGCAGTTGTGGCTGGATTTCGATGGCGGCGGTTATACCCTGCAAGACCAGTTGCAAGGGACGCTGGCGCAGGAGTCACGGTTGGAAACATTGTCGGACATCCATCTGGGGCGGGTCAGCCTGAACGGTGAGCCGCAACTGATCACCCGCCAGCCGCAGGGCGAATCCGACGGCGTGGAAGTGCGCCAACGCACCCTGGATCTGGACGCCGACAGCCGCTACGACGCCCGCCAGGGCGTGCCCGTCAATGGCTGGCGGCAGGAATTGCAACAGGTGACCACCACCCTGCACCTGCCGCCGGGCTGGCTGCTGTTCGCCGCCTGGGGCACGGACAATCTGGCGGCGACTTGGCTGCAACAATGGAATCTGCTGGACCTGTTCCTGGTCTTGCTGATTGTGGTGGCGACTGGCTACCTGTATGGCTGGCGCTGGGGTGCCGTGGCGGGTGCCGCCCTGCTGCTGACTTGGCACCTGCCGGATGCGCCGCGCTATATCTGGCTGAACCTGTTGGCGGTGGCCGCCCTGTTGCGCGCATTGCCAGAAGGTGCCGCCGGGTTGCGGCGCTGGCTGGAGCGTTACCGCTGGTTGAGCCTGCTGGTGCTGGCGTTGGTTGTATTGCCTTTCCTCATTGGCACGGTGCGCATCGCGCTGTATCCGCAATTGACGCCGGAAGCAGGCGGCGTGAGGGATGTTGGCGCAATGCTGGCCGTCGACCAGGACACCATGACGGAAGAGGCAGTGCCCGCCGCAGAACCTGCCCCGGCACCCATGCCTGCTGCGCCGGTGGCGGCACCGCCGCCCGAAGCTGAACTAGCCGCTGGAGCCGCTATGGATGCGCCGCCGGGAAAACCCGCGCCGCAGCAGGCACAACGCAAACTGGCCAACTCCCTTGCCGAAGCGGCGTCAACGTATGACTATGCTTCCAAAATGTCCGTAGGCTCTGGAGTGGACGCCAAACGGGCGGCCAACCTGCGCAATGTCGACCCCAACAGCATGATCCAGACTGGCCCGGGCCTGCCCAACTGGCAGGGCGATACCGTCCTGCTGACTTGGTCGGGGGTGATTACCCCTGAGGAGCGGGCCGACCTGTGGCTGGTTCCGCCATTGGCATGGTCGTTGCTGAAGCTATTGGGCGTGGCGGTGTTGCTGGCGTTCGCCCTGCGGTTGGCGTTGTTGTCCGGCTTCGGCGGCTGGCCACGGTTGCCGGGCATTGCCAAACGTGGCGGGCAAGCGGCGGCTGGGCTGTTGCTGGTGTTGCCGTTGTGGGGCGGCTTGCCGACGCCTGCCGATGCCGAACCGTCCACACCGCCTGCCGACATGTTGCAAACCTTGCAGGAACGCTTGCTGCGCGCGCCGGATTGCCTGCCGGAATGTGCGCAAATTGACGCTATGGACATGCTATTGCAGGCCAATAGCTTGGCGGTGCACCTGCGGGTGCATGCCGCGATCCCGACAGCGATCCCGTTGCCCGGCGGCCAAAATGTCTGGCTACCGCAATCCGTGCTGGTGGATGGTGTGTCGACACAGGCCTTGCGCCGTGACGGCGAGCAGCAGTTGTGGGTGGGGCTAAACCCAGGGCAGCATGATGTGGTGTTGCAGGGCGAATTGCCTGCCCGCAGCAATCTGGCCTTGCCGCTGCGCTTGAAGCCGCACCGGGTGACTTGGCAGGGCGAAGGCTGGCAGGTTGACGGGCTGCGTGACAACGGTGTCCCTGAAGACCAGTTGCAGCTTAACCGCACGGCGGCGATGACGGCGGGGACGGTGGCTCAAGATACGCCAACCTTGCCTGCGTTCGTCAAAATCCGGCGGCGGCTGGATTTGGGGCTGGACTGGTATGTCAACACCACCATCACCCGCGTCTCCGATAGCGCGGTACCCATTACGCTGTCCATCCCGTTGCTGGCGGGCGAACAACCGCTGAGTGAGCAGTTTACCGTCAAGGACAATGCCATCCAGGTCAACCTCAAACCACAGCAAGACACCTTGGAATGGACGTCACGCCTGCCGCAGACAGAGAAAATCCAGCTTACCGCCGCTGACAACAGCGCATGGCTGGAAGAATGGCAGGTCGCCGCCAGCCCAGTCTGGCATGTGCAGGCCAGCGGTTTGCCGGTCAACGCTTATGAGGAAGACGCTGGGCAAGGCGCCATGCTGTGGAAACCGTGGGCGGGTGAAACCCTGACGCTGGCGGTCAACCGTCCGCAGGGCGTTGAGGGGCAAACGGTCACGATCCTCGCCAGCCAGTTCAATATTGAAGTCGGCAAACGCGCCCGCGAAATGCGCCTGAGCCTCAACCTGTTGAGCAGCAGGGGTTCGCAACACGCCATTACCCTGCCGGACGGGGCAGAACTGAAAAGCCTGACCATCGATGGCGTGAAGCAGTCCATCCAGCAGCAGGGCGGCAAAGTGATGCTGCCGCTATCGCCTGCCCGCCAGAAAGCCGTGCTGGAATGGCAGGAACCCGGCGCGCTGCCGCCCAGTTACCGCTTCCCAGCGCTGGATTTGGGCTTGCCGAGCGTCAACAGCGAATTCCGCCTGCAATTGCCGCAAGACCGCTGGGTGTTGTGGGCACATGGGCCATTGCTCGGGCCTGCGGTGCTGTTCTGGGGAATGCTAGCGGTGCTGCTGGCGGTGGCGGCACTGTTGGGGCGTTCCGGCCTTACCCCGTTGAAAGGCTGGCAATGGTTCCTGCTGGGGATTGGCCTGAGCCAGACCAGCCCCTACCTGATGGTGCTGGCCGCTGGCTGGCTGGCGGCGCTGGCATGGCGCGGCAAAGCGCCATTGGACGGGCGGCCTTACTGGCAATTCAACCTGTTGCAGGTCAGCCTGGCGGCGCTGACCCTGTTCGCCTTCGCCACGCTGATTGGCGCGGTCGCCAAAGGCCTGCTGGGGCTGCCGGAAATGCAGGTCGCGGGCAATGGCTCCTGGGCGCAGAACCTGCTGTGGTATCAAGACCGCTCGGGCAAGGCGATGGCACAGCCGCTCGTCATCAGCGTGCCGTTGTTGTATTACCGCTTGCTGATGCTGGCTTGGGCGCTGTGGCTGGCGGTGGCGGTGTTGGATTGGCTGCGCTGGGGCTGGCGCGCATTCGGGCAAGGTGGCCTGTGGCGGCGCAAACCTTCCAAGCCAACGCCGCCTGCGGATGTCAAACCACCCGATGCGCCACAAACTTGCTGAGGTTGTCGAGCACCTCGCCGCCACGCCGGAAGCCTAACCCACAGGCTTCCCAGGCGAAGAAAACGCCTGCCTGATAGCTGCGCCCCTGCGCATCCTTCGGGTAGGCGGCGAATTCCTGGTAGATGGAACGGTAACGGTTATATTCGCCCGGCGTTTGTTGCAGGATTTGCCCCGCCGCATCGTAAACCACGGTGTTGGCGCCTTCACGCCCGAACAGGGTCTTGGCGACCTGTTTCTTGCCCTGGAGCGGTTCGGCGCGGGTTTCCAGCAGGTAGGGCGAATCCGGGAACAGTTCGTACAACACTTGCATCATGCCCTTGCTCTGGAACAGCAGGGTATAGGCCGGGTTGAGGATCACCGTATCAGTATGGCGGGTGATGTCATCCAGGATGCCGGTAATGCCGTCGGTTTGCAGGGCGATGTCTTCCCACGGGTACAGCTTGAACCAGTAATCAAAACGGGTCTGTTGCGGGTTGAAAACGCCTTCCTGCTCCAGAAAGCCGACTGCGTCCAGGTAACAGAAATCCGTCTGGAAACCGGCGTCATCCGCCATCTGCTGGAGGAAACGCACGGTGCGCTCATCTTCCGGCAGGTCGCGGATGCTGGAGAACAGGATGTTCTGGTAATTGTAATGCTGGCCGAAGGTTTCCGGGCCGTCATCGCCCGTGACCAGACGGCGGAAGTTGTTGCGGATGCTGTCGTATACCGTGTTGAACTGGGCGGCTTCCTCCATGCCGTTGGCCTTCAGCAGCGCCCATTGCACCACGGCGGTTTCGAACAGGCTGGTCGGCGTGTCGGCATTGAATTCAATCAGTTTGATCGGCACCCCATCCACGCCACCCGCCAGGTCAAAGCGTCCGTACAGGTGCCGGTGGTCGTTTTCCCAACTGCGGTTGATCGGGTCAACCAAGTTGTAGGGAATGTCCAGCTCCAGAAAACGGTCGTGGTCGATGACATGCTGGGCGGCTTCCACGAACATTTCATACAGTTCATTGGCGGCGTTGTAATAGGCCTCGGCTTCCGCCTCCGTCACCTGCACGATTTCATCGGCGACATAGGGCTGGCCATCCGGGTCGGTGTGCCAGCCCATGCCGACTGTTTCCATCAAGGCGGGGCTGATGGGGTTGACTTTTTCCAGCTTGATCATGCGTTAGCCACCAAAAGGACTGCCGCCGCCAAAGGAGCCGCCGCCTGATGGGCGGTTGCTGGGATTGGCGCTGCTGTTGCCGCCGAAGAAACCGGAACGGGGTTGCTGGGAAGCGCCGCCGGGTTTGACTGCACGGGTGTCAGTCCCACCAGCGGCCGGACGGCTGATGGATGTTTGCGCCCGCTGTTGCTGGTATTGCTGGTGCTGCTGGTAATTGGGGTTGCCCATCAGCTTGTTGGCGATCATGCCGCCGATCAATGCGCCCGCAGCGGAAGCGAGAAGGGTTTCACCCAGGCTCATCCCCTGGTTTACCACGACGGGCTGGGTCAGCTGGGAAGTCCCGGCCTCCACTTTTTTGGCTTCTTCCTCGGCAATTTTTTTCAGCTCCGCTTCGCTAAGAATGCGTTCATTGCCGTCCATATCCTTGAGGATGGCGCGGGTGCCTTCGCTGGAAGGGTATTTTTCCTTCAGCTCGTAGGTGTCCGGGTTGGCTCCGGTCTGCTGGATGACCAGGAACATGCCTTCGCCCTTGGCCGCATCTGAAATTGTGCCCTGCGCCGCTTGGTTTTGCGGCGGTGGGGAAGGCGGCTGGTCGCCGCCACAGCCCTGCAAACTGCTGACAATGGTCAGGCCGAGGCTACCGACCATGGAATAGGAAAGGATTTGCTTGATGTAGGGTTTGTTCATGCCTGACTCCGATCTAGTTATTTTCAGCAAGATAAACAAGGTGATCCGGGAAATCCATTTAACTTCAGCTTTTCGGTATTCATCAACAGCATGGCAGAATTTACACTGAGGATAAACCCGTCGCCTCCAGCAGCTCACACCCCGGCAATTTCGACGCCTTTTCATCAAACGTCAGCATCGCGGCACACCCGCTACGCTGGTATCGGCTGGACATCAGGCAGTCGGCAAAATCGGCATTGCTGTTTTTGTAGTAATGCAGCGCCTGCTCCAGCGATTCTTCCAGTTCGATCTCGACATCGCGGCTTTCCAGCAATGCCTGAAACACGCCGATGATAGTGGCCTTGTCGCGTTTGCCGTAACTGCGCAGCACCCATTCGGTTTCGAGGATGGTCAGCAGACTGATGCGCACGGGTTCACCATCCGTCACGGCTTGCTGAATACGCTGGCGAGCAATGGCCGCCTGCTGCGGATCATCGTTCAGCAGATAACGCACCAATACATTGGTGTCGAGGCCACAGACCATACGTTATTTCCAGGGGTTCATGTCGTCCAACGGGATTGGTTTGCTGCCGGGTTGGTGCAGCATTCCATGTAGCTCAAGGATGCTGCGGCGCTTGGCGCGCAGAATCACGGTGCCATCCGACAACAACGTGAACTGGATTTTGTCTTTGGGCTGCAAATCCAACGCATCCCGAATATCTTTGGGAATGGTGGTCTGGCCTTTGCTAGTGATGGTGGCGGTTGACATAGTGTTTGCCTCTATTCCTTACGTTCAAAAGTATAGTAAGGAATAACACAGGAGGCAAACCTACTTCGCCTTCAGCAACAAACCGCCGTCAATCGGCACGTAGCGCGTCGCCGCTTGGATCAGGGAATTCGCCGTCAGCCCTGGCACGCCATACGCCTCGGTTTCCACCCCGTAGCGATCATGCGCCTTGCGCAGCAGCAGGTCGAAATCGCCATCGCCGGACGCCAGCACGATGATGTCGGCACTGGCGGCGGCTTCGATCACATCCAGGGTGATGCCCACATCCCAGTCGCCTTTGGCGGAGCCGTCGCTGCGCTGGATGTAAGGCTTCAGCTTCACCTCAAAACCAATGGCGCGCAGGATATTCTGGAACTGTTTCTGCTTTTCGTCGCCGCGCCCGATAGCGTAGGCACACGCCTGCACCACTTGCCGCCCGGCAGTCGCCTGCGCCCAAAAACGGTTGTAGTCAAAGCCGCGCCCGTAGGCGTCGCGGGTGGTGTAGTAGATGTTCTGCACATCCACAAACAGGCTGACCCGCTTCACAGGCTGACCCTGATGGCGTAGGCGGGGCGAAAAGATGCGTGAATAGGCAGTGTGGGCATGTTTGCGTCCTGGTTTTCGGCTATGCAAAGATGGGGAGTTTATCGCATCGGAGCAGCAGGCAACATGAGCAAGGGGCGTTGGCAATTCTGGGTCGACCGTGGCGGCACTTTCACCGACATCGTAGCGAGACGGCCTGACGGCGGGCTCCTCACCCACAAACTGCTGTCGGAAAACCCGGAACGCTATGCCGACGCCGCCATCCAAGGCATCCGCGACCTGTTGGGTGTGAAACACGGGCAAGCCATTCCGGTGGAGCAGATTGATACCGTGCGCATGGGCACAACTGTCGCCACCAATGCCCTGCTGGAACACAAAGGCGAACCCGTCCTGCTGGTGACGACACGCGGTTTCGGCGACGCCTTGCGCATTGGCTACCAGCAACGCCCCAACCTGTTCGCGCTCGACATCGAATTGCCGCAAATGCTGTACACCGATGTGCTGGAAGTGGAAGAACGCATTGCCGCTGATGGCGAAATCCTGCAAACGCCGGACGCCGTGCAACTTCGCGCCGGTCTGCAAACCGCCTATGGGCAGGGCTTGCGCTCGGCTGCGATCCTGTTCATGCATGCCTGGCGCTATCCGCAGCATGAAAAACTGGCGGCGGAGATCGCCCGCGAAGTGGGGTTCAGCCAGATTTCCGTCAGCCATGCCGTCAGCCCGCTGATCAAGTTGGTCGGACGCGGCGATACCACCGTGGTGGATGCCTATCTCTCGCCGGTACTGCGCCGCTATGTCGAGCAAGTGGCGCGGGAATTGCCGGATACCAAACTGTTTTTCATGCAATCCAACGGCGGGTTGGCGCAGGCAGACCATTTCCAGGGCAAGGATGCGATCCTCTCCGGGCCTGCCGGTGGTGTGGTGGGGATGGCGCAGACCGCACAAGCCGCCGGTTTCGGCAAGCTGATCGGCTTTGACATGGGCGGCACCTCCACCGATGTGTGCCATTTTACGGGCGAATACGAACGCACGTTGGAAAGCCACATCGCCGGTGCCCGCATCCGCGCCCCCATGATGCAGATTCATACCGTGGCGGCCGGTGGCGGCTCGATCCTGCATTTCGATGGGCAACGCTTCCGGGTGGGGCCGGATTCTGCCGGGGCGAATCCGGGGCCTACGGCCTACCGGCGTGGCGGGCCGCTCACCATTACCGATTGCAATGTGATGCTGGGCAAGTTGCAGCCGGAGCATTTCCCGCCAATCTTCGGGCCGGAAGGCAATGGGCCGCTGGATGCAGAAGCTGTACGCACTGCATTCGCTGAACTGGCCAGCAATGCCAATATGCAGCCGGAACAGGTGGCGGAAGGCTTCCTCGCCATTGCAGTGGAAAACATGGCGAACGCCATCAAGAAAATTTCCGTGCAGCGTGGTTATGACATCAGCGAATACGCGCTGTGCTGCTTTGGCGGTGCCAGCGGCCAGCACGCCTGCCTGGTGGCGGAGGCGCTGGGGATGCGCAAAATCTTCCTGCATCCGTTTGCGGGGGTGCTCTCGGCTTATGGCATGGGACTGGCGGACGTGCGCCACATTCTTACCCGCAGCGTGGAGGCTGAACTGCAAGATGGGTTGCGGGTGGAGTTGGAAAGCTTGCGTGCGGAATTGGCGGATGCAACTGCCACGCATATCCGCGTGCAAGGCGTGGACACTGTGCACTTGCGGCATGAAACCCGCCTGTATTGCCGCTATGCAGGTTCGGATTCGAGTTTGCTGGTTGGCTGGGATGGCGAGGCTGCAACGGAAATTCGGGCTTCGTTTGAGGAAACGCATCGGCAGCGGTTTGGGTTTGTGACGCCGGAAAAGGCGGTGGTGATTGCCAGTGTTGAGGTTGAGGGGATTGCTGGGGAGGCTATCGCCTCCTTACCCCCCATCCCCGACCCTTCCCCCGCAGGGGGGGATGGGAGAACAGAGAATATCACTTCGCATCCAGTGTTTGTGCGGGGAAAATGGCAGGCGACGCCGTTTTATCAGCGGGATGATTTGCTTGCTGGGGAAACGATTGTTGGCCCGGCAGTGATTTTGGAAAGCACCGGGACAGTGGTTGTGGAACCAGGTTGGTCAGTGCAATTGACTGGGCAGGGGGATCTGGTGATGGAAAGAAGAAACCCCTCCCAACCTCCCCTTATCAGGGGAGGGGCTGGCCGCGACTCCACGTCTCTTGCCCCCACCAATATTCCCGACCCCATCCGTCTGGAAATCTTCAATAACCTGTTCATGTCCATCGCCGAACAAATGGGCTTCGTGCTGGAACAGACCGCCGTGTCGGTCAATATCAAGGAACGGCTGGACTTTTCCTGCGCCATCTTCGACCCCGACGGCAATCTGGTGGCGAATGCGCCGCACATGCCGGTGCATCTGGGCAGCATGAGCGAAAGCATCAAGGCCGTGATCAACGCCAACGCAGGCGCAATGGCACCGGGCGATGTGTTTGTGCTGAACGACCCGTACCACGGCGGCACCCACCTGCCCGACATTACCGTGGTCAAGCCAGTGTTTGCGGAAAGCGGCCAGACGATCATTTTCTACGTCGCCACCCGTGGCCACCATGCGGATGTCGGCGGGATCACCCCCGGTTCGATCCCACCACTCAGCCGCAGCATCGGGGAAGAAGGCATTCTGCTGACCAATGTCAAACTGGTGGAAAACGGGCGTTTCCGTGAGGGTGAAATCCGCGCCCTGCTCGCTTCCGGCCCCTTCCCTGCCCGCAATATCAGCTACAACATCGCCGACCTGAAGGCACAACTGGCGGCCTGCGCACGGGGTGAATCCGAACTCCGGCGCATGGTCGGGCAGATGGGCTTAAGCACCGTGCAGGCCTACATGCGCCATGTGCAGGACAACGCGGAAGAATCCGTGCGGCGCGTGATCGGCAAACTCAGGGACGGCAACTTCCAATATGACATGGACGATGGTAGCCGGATTTGCGTACAGATTACGGTGGATGCGCAAAACCGTTCCGCCACCCTGGATTTCAGCGGAACCAGCCCGCAGCACCCCGGCAACCTGAACGCGCCGACCGCGATCACCCGCGCCGCCGTGCTGTACGTGTTCCGCTGCCTGGTGGATGACAATATCCCGTTGAACGAAGGTTGCCTGAAACCGCTCGACATCATCATCCCAGCAGGCTCCATGCTCAACCCGCAATACCCGGCGGCAGTGGTGGCAGGCAATGTGGAAACCTCGCAATACGTGGTGGATGCGCTGTTTGGCGCGCTCGGCGTCATGGGTGCGGCGCAAGGCACCATGAACAACGTCACCTGGGGCAACGGGCGCCATCAATATTACGAAACACTATGCGGCGGCGCGGGCGCGACAGCGAATGCGGATGGGGCCAGCGCGGTGCATACCCACATGACCAACTCGCGCCTGACTGACCCGGAAATCCTCGAAACCCGCTTCCCGGTGCGGCTGGAAGCGTTCCACATCCGCCCCCATTCCGGCGGCAAAGGCAGGCATAACGGCGGCGACGGTGTGGTGCGTAAAACCCGTTTCCTCGAACCGATGACCGTGAGCATTGTTTCAGGGCACCGCAAGGTCGCGCCGTATGGCATGGCAGGCGGCAGGAATGGGCAATGCGGCGTCAACCGGGTGCTGCGCAATGACGGTTATCTGGAAACGCTGGCAGGGATTGCCCAAGTGGAAGTGGAGGCAGGCGATGTGCTGACTATCGCCACGCCTGGCGGTGGCGGGTATGGCAAGGCTTAGTAATCCACCTTGCCGCGCCCGGCCTTGATCTGGCTGCGCTTTTTCTTGCTATCCACCCGTTTGATCTGGGAACTGCGGGTTGGGCGGGTGGCCTTGCGTTTCTTCTGCACTTTGGTGGCCTCCAGAATCAGCTGGTGCAGGCGTTCCAGCGCATCTGCCCGGTTTTTCTCCTGACTGTTAAGGGTTTGCGCCTTGATGACAATAATGCCATCGCCGGAAATGCGCTGGTCGGGATAGGCCAGCAATTTTTCCTTCCACATTTCCGGCAACGAGGAGGCATTAATGTCGAAACGCAGGTGGATGGCGGTCGACACCTTGTTGACGTTCTGCCCGCCGGAGCCTTGCGCACGGATAGGTTGGAAGTCGATTTCTTCCGCTGGAATCTGGATATTGTTGGAAAACTTCAGCATTGGGTTACGGCTTGGCATGTGCAGATTGTTACTGCCATCAATGTAGCATACGTATTGCCCAACCCGCCTATGCTAAACTGCCCTGCTTGTCCCATCCCAAAGGAAATTTGCATGGACACCCGCCCTGCCCACCCCTTGCAGCGCCTGTTCAACTACGCCCGGCAATACCGCCCTGATGTCATCAAGGCGACGGTTTACTCCGTGCTCAACAAGTTTTTCGACATCCTGCCAGAAGTGCTGATCGGGGTGGCGGTGGATGTTGTGGTCAACCAACAGGATTCGTTCCTAGCCAAAATGGGCATTGCCGACCCCAAGCAGCAAATCATCTCACTGGCGGTATTGACTGCGGTTGTGTGGATCGCCGAATCGCTGTTTGAATACCTGTACAACCTCAAGTGGCGCAATCTGGCGCAGAACCTGCAACACGACCTGCGCATGGACGCCTACCGCCATGTGCAGCAACTGGACATGGCCTGGTTTGAACGCAACCGCAGCGGCAACCTGCTGTCGGTGCTCAACGAAGACATCAACCAGATGGAGCGTTTCCTCAATGGCGGGGCGAATGACCTGCTCCAGGTGTTCGTCGGCACACTGATGGTCAGCGGGGTGTTCTTTGCCCTGACCAGCAGCCTCGCCGTCCTCGCCCTGCTGCCGATCCCCTTTATCCTGTACGGCGCGTTCTGGTTCCAGAACCGGCTGGCGCCGCGTTACGCCGCCATGCGCGAAGCCGCCGGGGCGCTGGCGACCCGCCTCAGCAACAACCTGAGCGGCATCGCCACCGTCAAGGCTTACACGGCGGAGGATTTCGAGGCCGAACACATCCGCCAGGGTTCCGACCTGTACCGGGTGCGCAATGCGGAAGCGATCCGTTGGTCATCCGCGATCACCCCTGTCATTCGCGTTGCCATTCTGGTCGGTTTCACCATTACGTTGTTGTACGGCGGTTTCATGGCTTTGGATGGCGAAATTGGCGTGGGCAGTTACTCGGTGCTGGTCTACCTGACCCAGCGGCTGTTGTGGCCGATGACGCGGCTGGCCGACATGACCGATTTGTACCAGCGTTCGATGGCCTCCATCGACCGGGTGCTGGGCTTGCTGCATACCCCGATGGAAATCAGCTACGCCGGGCAGGCGCTGGATACCGCCAGCGTCAAGGGCGGACTGGAATTTGCCGATGTCAGTTTCAGCTACCCCGGCCAGAACCGCCCTGCCCTCAGCAACCTCAACCTGGACATTGCCGCTGGCGAAACCGTCGCCTTTGTCGGCGGCACCGGCGGCGGCAAGAGCACCCTGATCAAGCTGCTGCTGCGCTTCCACGACCCACAGCAAGGCTGCATCCGGCTTGATGGGCAGGCGATCACGGGACTGCAATTGCAGGATTTGCGGCGCGCCATGGGCTATGTGGCGCAGGATACGTTTCTGGCCGACGCCAGCGTGGCGGAAAACATTGCCTACGGCAGCCACGATACCCCGCGTGACGCCGTGGTCGCCGCCGCCAAAGCAGCAGAGGCGCATGAATTCATCAGCCATTTGCCACAGGGCTACGATACCCAGGTCGGCGAACGCGGCATGAAACTGTCCGGCGGGCAACGTCAACGGTTAGCATTGGCACGCGCCATTCTCAAGAATCCGCCTATCCTGATCCTGGATGAAGCCACTTCGGCAGTGGACAATGAAACCGAAGCCGCCATCCAACGTTCCCTCGACCGGCTGGTGGTCGGGCGCACCAGCCTGATCATTGCGCATCGCCTTTCCACCGTGCGCCATGCGCATTGCATCCATGTGCTGGAGCACGGGCGGATTGTGGAATCTGGCACGCATGAGGAGTTGGTGCAACGCAATGGAGTTTATGCCGCCTTGTGGCGTCTGCAAACCGGGGAGCGGGAGGGAATAGAATGATGTGAATTAACCACAATTGGACAGGCTAGGCCATGGCATTCACACCAAAGTTCCTGGATTCACTCACCCCAAAGGGAAAACCCTACCGGCTGATGGAAGGGAAACAGCTTCCCGGCTTTGGCGTGCAGGTGTCACCCGGCGGCAAGGTCACATTCATTTACCTGTACCGCACCCCAACTGAAAACAAACAGCGCGTCATGACGCTGGGCGGCTATTACGGCACTGGGCGCGATGGCCTTGCGCGTGATGGTGGCCTGAGCCTGAGTGTACTGGTCTAATAATCCCGGACACCTCATAAAGGGCACACTCCCCACACGAGG